>PAON01000028.1:0-27151 GCA_002708495.1 Dehalococcoidia bacterium
GGAAATAACAGCGGTGGTTTTAACAGCGGAGGAAACAACAGCGGTGGTTTTAACAGCGGCGGAAACAACAGCGGTGGTTTTAACAGCGGCGGCAGCAGCGGTGGTTTCAACAGCGGCGGCAGCAGCGGCGGCGGAAACTATAGCGGCAACAGCAGCAACTAATTTTTGTGAGCCCCCATTTACATTTATTTCCAAAAGCTGGTAAATTATTGGGACAATGGCTTATTTAATTGAAATATCGTCTGGCCCCCAACAAGGGGAACGCCAAATTCTGACTGACAAACATGTGATTGTTGGCAGGTCTCCGACATGTGATGTGACGATAGATGATCCCTATGTCTCAGGTAACCATATTGAATTTTGGTCTGCAGGTGATATGGCCTTTGCAAGAGATTTAAACAGTTCCAACGGGTCCTCTCACAACGGTAATTCTATAAACCCTGCTGATACTCTGACTCTCAACAGTGGGGATCGTATCGATTTGGCCGAAGGGAAAGCTATAATCGTCGTTCTTCAAGAAGTAGCGGATGCCAAAAACACTTCAGCTCCACCCAGTGGTACGATCACATTTTTATTTAGTGATATGTATGGTTCAACAAATTTAGTTAATGAGCTCGGGGATATAAAATTCAGAGAAATATCTAGGACACATGAAGGTGTCCTAGGTGATGCCATAAGAGACCATGACGGTTATATCGTTAAGGAGATGGGAGATGGCTTCATGGCGGCTTTTGCAAGTAGCAGAAATGCCGTGATATGTGCCATGGAAATTCAAAAATCGCTGAAAATTCTTCGGGCAAAACAGCCTGAATTACCCATAAATGTAAGGATTGGATTGAATACAGGGGAAGCGATATTGGAGAATGGAGATTATTTTGGCAGGGCCGTTAGTGAGGCCGCNAGAATATCTTCCAAAGCAGAAGCGGAGCANATTTTGATCTCTTCAGTCACNAANAGAATGGCTGATTCAGCTGGNGATTTNAAATTCGGAGAGGAAATGGAATTCGAATTGAAAGGCCTGCCTGGGGATCACACTGTTTTTGAGGTCTATTGGGAAGAATAGATAGNTNTAGGTTAATCTATCTGTATCCAGTTGAGATTGTGGCCTTGCCTTTCGTTACCGACTTCCATGTATGCCCACCATAGTTGGCCTTGTAGCCTTCTTTTGTTCCCCACCAATTAAATAGCATGTCGTGCCATACTATTGATGCATCAGACGGGACACTTTCTGAAAGTACAATAGCTGGTGCATTCAGATGGGTGGTTGCTTCTGAATANACNGGATCCCTGGAACCGTAAGTGCTGAGTATGTTTTTCACNGTGAATTCAATCGCGTTTTTGTATTGTGTTTCCTCTATGACAGTGTCCTGGGCGGAACATAGTAGATTTTGGGCTCCGGTAGTACAGTTACTCAAGTCCAATTCTTCAAGGTAATAGTATTTTTCTGAAAGCGCGTCTTCGTAGGACATAAAACCCATCATGTAAAGAAAAACGTCGTCAAATTTATAGTGATCAGTATCAAGATTGGTCAACGAAAACACCCCGTCTCCATTGGTTTCTATCCTCGCATCTTGCCATTTGTTGTTTGACAATATCTGTACTTTGTGAGGCTTGCCCCTTTCGGTGTCCCATAATGANCCTGTTATTGGATAAGGTCCTTTAACGGTAGTGCTATCATCAATATTTTTCCGATCAATTGAATTCCAGCTCACGCCACTATTCAAAGGAAAGTTACCATTCCGTGGTCCTATGCCTACCCAATGGCCGAACGCCGCGTTTAAACCCTCCATTTCCCCTGCCCATATGATTCCTTTCAACCTAGGATAATCTCTTCCGTCCAAGAATTTTGAAGGGCAACCAAATTTTAGATCCTGATAGTCCTTATTTATACTGCCGGNTATACCGTGGTTGTTCCACCCGGTCGGATCACATATTGGATCNCCATATGTCATGATTCCNTTGGTGCTATCTGATGTTCGTAAGTAATTTGTATATTCATTTGTGTTCTTGTTAAATGTCGGTTCATCTGGAACCAGAATAATATGATCTAATACATTGCCGAAGACATTTAATACTTCTTCACAGGTCTCGCACGTTTTTGGGTTTTGGAGNTNAGACGTGTCGCCGGANCGCACTTTCTTATAGGGCTCTGTACCAAGGGTCATAAACATTGCGTTTTCTGTTGCCATGAGGTCTGATGATAATGTTGTCACTGGAACCGTTCCTCTTAGACTGGAGTCAACAATTCTTAAGACGCCATCATGGAATTGATATGATGCGGCTAGATTATCAAAATCGGTTAAGGTGAGATCCAGGTCCGTTTTGGAGACACAGGCTCGAGAAAATAGGGCATCGTTGGCTATATCATCCCCATGACTNCCATCGTCATAAAGTGTTACAGGAAAGGTCTCTATATTTCCCGTAGCGACAATTTTTGTTGTTTCATCATCAAATATTTTTGATGGAAAAAAGCGAGCAGNCTCCGATAATTTATTCTTGTTCATAAATGCTAATTCTTCGATNGAAAGTTTTGGAATTAATGAACTTGAAAAATCACATAATCCGATCAATGGAGTAAAAGCCTGGCGTTGGTTGGCAAAATAAGTTGTTGCCGTAGCTTTAGCACTTATAGGTGTTGAGGTTGGGATTGGTGTGTTGGTTGGTGTAGGAGTACCAGTGGGAGTAGGAGTAGGAGTGGGAGGCACTGTGGGGTGTGGAGTATATATGGGTACTGGCGTATAAGTTGGAAGTGGGGTATATGTAGGCACNGGTGTGTAGGTTGGTAGTGGAGTGTAAGTAGGTATAGGACTTGGGTAAGTCAGGATAAGGGTAGTAGCGGATGAAGGTAACCCGGATTCCGTTTCCTGATCTTTTTGAGAGGCAACTTGGCTTTCAGATTTAATATCGTCATCGGTTTTTATGTTGTTACCAAGATTTATGATTCCCATAACTAGGAGAGGTGCGAGCACCACCAACAGGATGGTTAANGCAATCATAACTACTAAATTAATNTTCATAGAAATATCGGTACCAAAACATNTGACTACATTGTCGTTATTCTTTGTTGTAATTTACAACTTTTTTATTCATTAATTATTCAATGNTNCCCAAAGTNGGTGGGGTATATCTATCTCNAGGATTAGTCCATCCCGAAAAATTTNGGGTNCTTTTTTCTGCAAAGGCCTTTCTGGATTCAATAAGATCATTTTTATCACCATGGTCTTTCAAAGCCGCAGCCAATTGTTCCAGATTTCCAGACACTCTTGGTTTCATACCTCTCGTCATTTGTGTTGTGTTTCCTCCATTGGTCCATTGAGCAGAAGGCTATTTAGTGAATATACTAACCTTTCATCCTTGTAATACGATATGCACCACTAACTATGATTTTATCTTGTGGGAGTCATTATGAAAATTACGGGATTAAAAATAAACATATTTTCCTCACAACATAAAAATGCCAAGAGAAATTGGCTAATAGTTCGAATCCAAACAGACGGGGGAATAGAAGGAATTGGGGAAGCTTCAATGCTTAGTCAAGATCCTATAGTGGCGTCGTTACTTGAAGAGTGGGCTGAAAATTATTTGGTTGGCAAGAANCCNATGAATGGTGAGTTGCANTGGACTAGGCTGCATCAGGATAATTTGGGGAGAGGTGGAAGGTTGTTCTCCACGGCCCTGTCTGGAATTGACATAGCTTTGTGGGATTTACGTGGCAAAATCTTGGGTGTGCCTGTGTATGAACTTCTTGGGGGACCTTATGCACAGAGATTGAGGGTATATGCAAATGGTTGGTATACAACTCCAGGTACTCCAGAACAAAATGCCGAAGAGGCAAAAAAGGTCGTTGCAATGGGTTACACGGCCATGAAATTTGATCCGTTTGGTAAGAAGGCCCATACCACCATTACACCTGAAGAAGCTCAATTATCTGAGGATAGAGTGGCTGCTGTAAGGGAAGCGGTTGGACCAAATGTGGACATTCTTATTGAGGTTCACGCTAGATTCAATGTATACACTGCAGTACATCTGGCGAATAGGATAGAAAAATATAACCCCTTTTGGTTTGAGGAGCCCGTGTCTCAGGAGAATGTTTCTGAAATGAAGCAGGTTAGATCAAGGATAAATATTCCAGTTGCAACCGGGGAGAGACTTTACTTGAAGTTCCCGTTTTTTGAATTGGTTAGAAATGAAGCTGTAGATATCCTACAGCCAGATATATGTAACGCTGGGGGTATAACTGAGCTAAAGAAAATAGCCGGTATGGCTGAAGCTCAGCACATCATGATGGCGCCTCATAACACTAACTCCGCNGTCGGAACGGTCGCTAGTATACATTTNGGCGCGGCAATACCGAATTTTTTGATTCAGGAATACCATGCGGAATTTTATGAACCTCATTACTTTGAGGTGATTGAAGGATTGCCGAGGCAAAAGGAAGGATATGTGGACCTGCCCTCTGGACCAGGGCTAGGTATAAGACTGAATGAAGAGTTAATGAATTCACATCCTTATTTACCGCTTGGCATGTCTGAGAGAGGGATATAGAGTTTTGGAGTTCACAGATGACTGATGCAGTAGAAGAGGCAATAGAGTCGTACAACCGTTGGCTAAAAGGGTTTAATGACAGAGACAGGGTGGCAATGGTAGATGAGTTGCACTTCCCTCATCTCAGACTGTCAGGCACAAACCAAATGCAGGTATGGAATACCGCTGAAGACATCAATGCTGCCTTTGATGAACAAACTTGCAAACTGAAAAAGGAAGGCTGGGTCAGAACAGACAGCGATTTTATTGAAGCTATTCAGAGCGGTCCTGACAAGGTTCATCTGACTATGATTCAATCAAGAATCCATAGAGACGGGGGGGAATATAATCAGTTCCAAACCCTTTGGGTGTTTATACGGAATGGTGGCAGATGGGGNGTAAAATTCAGATCTTCNTTTCTAGTTAATGCCACTGAAAATACGAATTTCAGTGCATTAAATGATACTTCTACCTAGTATCGTATTACCATCCATCAAACCCCCATGGGTTTCTTTTTGTAGAAAACATGAGATTGGCTTTAGAGATGGAACCCTTAGTTATCTCTTCGATTCTGCCTGCAGCCAGTAGTGTTGAAAAATTTATTCCGCCTAGATAAACAGCACCAAGATCCCCTGCACTTAGGACAATATCAGGGTTTCTGTGTGAGGTAGCACATGAGCTCTCACCTGACTCACTTCTTAATTCCACAACTTCCTCGTTCCAGGGCAGGAAACTATCCCTGACTTCCAGAGTTAAAGACCCATCNACTGAGTATGAACGTTGAGAAAGAGCCTTTTTAACATCTACCAGCCTGACCCAATATCTGTCACAGGAATGCTCAACTAATCTTCGAGGGTCTGCTAGCATCCATTTCAACTCTTCATCAGCGGGCCTATGCTCTGCTTTTATTATGTCGACTAGATCCATATCGAGACAAAGTCTCCATAAAGAAGAATATGCTTCATGCGAGGATGCTATCAGTTCGATGATATTTAATTCCACATCATCGATGGTGTAACGTAGATATCCTTCGTTTTCGCCATTTTTTTGATATTTAACGAACCATGATTTGGAATCCCCTCCTTTTAATCCAGGTTCTCGGAACCGGAATTCCCACCAATTTTCCTTTCGCCTGACCATACCAACCCTATTTTCTATGGCCTTTGCATATATCTGAGGGAATATTTCTCTGGCCTCTGATTCTTCTATGAAATAAGACTGCCCTGCGGGCACATGGTCAATGGCATATGCACTCCTGGTTTTTTCTATTTCCAAATTATTTTCAAAAGAAGCCATTCCATATCCGTATCTACCATAAATAATACTTTCTGAAGCCTGAAGCACTGCAAGAGGCTCTTGTCGGGAATGTATATCCTCAAGCTGATATTTCATAATAGATCTGTTGATACCTTTCCTTCTATGAGTAGCTTGAACTGAAACTGATGCCACCGCGGCGATTTTTGATAATCCTCCAGGGATATACATATCCATCTCGTAACTTAATGCGTTTCCGACCATGTTTTTGCCATCAAATGCCATAATTGACCTATCTGGAGTAAACACAAGGCGATGTGCGTCAAAATCGACCTGGCTTCTATATCCGTTCTCACCTCTGGCATTTATAATTTTCACTGAAGGGAAGTCGTCCCACGTGGAAGTTCTTAACTCTATAGACATACAATATTTCCTTAAAAAAACCGGTTGATTAAATGAAAGTGGTCGATACTGAGCCTAATCTGTCGAAAGTGGCACGGAAATAGTCACCTTTTACAGCAGGCACTGCTGCTACAGGGGTTCCTGATATCACTATATCTCCAGCCTTAAGGTTCATGTTGAATTCTGATAATTTGTTAGCTAACCCTGCCACTGCTTGAGCCGGATGGCCAAGTACAGCAGCGCCTGCACCAGTGTCTATTACGGAACCATTTTGTTCTAGTACCATTCCAATAAGTCGTAGGTCCATGTCTTCAACCGGGGTGATAACGCCACCGATGAGCACTATCGAAGCACCTGAATTGTCCAGGATGTTGTCTTCTACTCTTGTGCTCCGTTTCTTCAACCTTGAATCCGCTATTTCAATGGCTGGTAGAACTCCTCGCGTTGCAGAAAGAACACTTGCTATATTTACCCCGGGTCCCTTTAATTCTTCTCCGAGGAGAAAGCATATCTCGGGTTCTACAACTGGGCTGAACATTTTTGAGGTATCAACAGGCTCATCCTCGGGTAGAATCATTGAAGCAAATAAATGCCCGTAAATTGGGGTATCAATCCCGAACTTTTTCTGATTAGCCTTGGAGCTTAGGCCTATCTTGCCGCCGGCGATAATCTCTCCATTACTTAAAGCCACAGAAAGTAATTCATTTTGTAAAAGATACGCGTCTTTTACGGTAATTTCAGGGTAGATTTCAGAAGGGTTGGTGATCGGAGCTTTGTCAGTTNTTGCCTTCCATAAATCCCTTGATATATTTTTGATCTCCTCTGAATTTAACGGCATATTGAACCTCTTTTTTCTTGTAGCAATGATTTTAAATGATTCAGATAATNGNNGAAAATTTTATATTTGTANAAAAAACGGNTAAAAAATGCTTTGATACCTGAATATTAAGAGAGATAATACATNTATCAACCAGGGCAATAATCCTGCTTGTTTAATTGAAGTCCATNATCACCAAATGAGGAGGATTGAAATGGGCACTATATCTGTTAATAAATTGGCAGGGTATTCTATGGTAGTAGGACCTGTCCTTGCATTGATTTGTTACTTCATCACCCCCGGGGGCNTGTTCATCGATACGGCAAATCCCGCAGCNCCAGGTGAGGTTGTGGCGGCTATCCAGGGTAATGCCACACTATCTGCAATAACTGGGATTCTAGTTCCGGTAGGACTCATTNTATTCTTTTCGGGACTCTCGCAGTTTGTCGCTAGTATGTCCGGAGGAAGCGGTCATGCTATTGCTCGTCTTGGAACGCCGATGGTATTGATAGCGATAATCGGTTGGGTTATTGGTTCCGGTATTTCAATAGGAATTTCAGGCGGGGGTGCGATGGGGGTGGAAGCTTTTGTTCCTACGCAGATAGGTATTACGGCTATTAGTACGTTGGGCACAATTTTGTTTGGAGTAGGAGCAATGTTAATAGCTTGTGCCGCTTCGACACGTGACGAAAACAATACCTATATGGCATATGTCGCTTCTTTGGCTGGTATTGTCGCCGCTGTAACCGGAGTTATCGGTGGCCTTAGTTCTGCCCAGTTAGAGTTGATGACCATGATCGGTGGGATTTGCTTCTTAGTCTTCACAATATGGAGCATTATCATCGGTCTCGCTATGTCGTCTTCTGACTAATTTGAATTAAGATGAATCCCGAGATTTTCTAATCTCCCTTTGTTGGGGAAGATTGCATTTTTTTCAAGGCCAAGCCAAAGTGGTTTGGCCTTGATGCTTTTTCCGATTCCCATAACAGGGTAAACTCATATATAGACTATTTAATTTGGAGTATGCCTTATGGAAATGTTTTGGGAATTTACGAAAAAAGGTCAAAAACTGGTACTGCGAGTGGAGGATAAGGAAGAAATGATTGGTGGGGTTCGGGAAACTAAGAATGGATTCGATGCATTTGCTAAAACCTTTACTATGACTCCAGAACGTGCNCANAAGGGATTAGTTTCAATGGAAGATGCCAAGGAATTTGTCGAGTCATTTAGGCCCTGGGAATTATTTCTGGGTCCCGGTGATTTACAGCCAGAATCTGACGTCAGAGAAATCCAGTAATACCCTTTATTGATTATGGAAAAGCCAGTACCTAAACATAGACTTGTTGACTCTCCGCTTACTGTCGCTGCCTTATATCATTTTGCTTTGCTTGATAATTTGGATCAAAAACGCAAAGAGTTGCTAGACATTTGCGATAAAAATGAAATATTGGGAACCTTCCTGCTTGCAGAAGAAGGAATAAACGGTACCGTGGCAGGAGAATCTGAGGCTATAAATCTAGTTATTAATTACATTTGCTCATGGACTGAAGTAGAGAAGGTAGATGTTAAATTCTCTGAGAGTTCCTCTAGGAATTTTCGTCGGATGAAAGTGAAAATCAAAAAAGAGATCGTGACGATGGGTAAAGACAGTGTTGATCGATTGAATGTATCAGGAGAATATATTGAATCCCATGATTGGAACGAGTTTATTAGCCAAGACGACGTGATGCTAATAGACACTCGGAACAACTATGAAATATTGATGGGTAAATTTAAGGACGCTGTGAATCCGAATACGGANAGTTTTAGCGATTTCCCTTCGTGGGCAGACAATCTTTCCAATTCAGAAGACAAACCTGAAAAAATTGCNATGTACTGCACCGGTGGTATTCGATGTGAGAAGGCAACCGCCTACATGAANCANGTAGGGTTTGAAAAAGTTTACCATTTGAAAGGTGGCATACTTAAATATCTGGAGGAAATTCCANAAACTGAAAGCATGTGGGAAGGGGAATGTTTTGTCTTTGANGATAGAGTNTCTTTGACACATGGACTCAATGAGGGGGAGTACATTCTCTGCTATGGGTGTCAGCAGCCTGTATCAGCAGATGACTGTCTATCGCCGTTATATGAAGAAGGAGTGAGCTGTCCTCAGTGTTATGGGAAACTGTCAGAGTCACAAACAGCTAATTCCAGGGAACGTCAAAAACAGATTCAATTGGCATATGATCGTGGCGAGAAGCACATGGGAAGAAAGCCTCAACTAAAGAATCTCAGTAAAAATTTGCCTTAATCGGGATAAACCAATACCGATTAATATCCCACAGCAGCACCATCTTTTCTGGGTTCGGAACCCGCTACAAGCACTCCGGTTTCAGGATCCCGGCTGATTGTTTGTGCGCCACCAAACATAATTCTTTGGTAACCCGTGACTACTTCAACGTGGTGACCTTTTTTGGTTAGTTCTGATACGACTTTGGGGTCTATGCCTTCTTCAACTCTAACTGCTCCAGTTTCCCCAACATCGACACTGAANCTTANGGCATCNAGGGCCTGCTGAGAGTTCATACCGAAATCAACCATGTTTGAGATGACNTGTAAATGCCCCTGTGGCTGTTGAAATCCGCCCATAACACCAAAACTAAGCCANATNTCATCATNTTTNGTAGCCATGGCAGGTATTATGGTTTGATAGGGTCTTTTATTTCCAGTTAAAAAATTTGGATGCGAAGGATCTANNGAGAATANTGCCCCNCGATTTTGTAANGCNATACCAGTTTCNGGGACTACTAGTCCAGTACCAAATCCCTGATAGAGNCTATTTATGAAGGAACAAGCATTACCNTATTTATCTNCAACCGTTAAATACACTGTGTCTGCGTTTGGTACCGGCTTGCCATAAAAGACATCTGATATTGCTTGATCGGCACTTATATTTTTTCTGCGATCATTGGCGTAGGATTTTGATAATAGGCCTTCTATAGGGACATCTGTGACTCTAGGATCTGCAACGTATTGTAGGGCGTCTGCGTATCCTAGCTTGAGAGACTCAATCAAATAGTGATACCGGTCTGCAGATTGGGGACCCATAGAAGCTATGTCAAATCCCTCAGCTATATTCATCGCCATTAGTGCTGCGATACCTGAACCATTTGGTGGGCATTCCCACACTGTTACATCTTTGTAGGTAGTACTTATAGGTTCATCCCAATCTGAATTATGGTTTGCCAGATCTTCCTCAGTTAACCAGCCACCTTCAGACTGGACGTATTCAGCAATTTTTTTGGCGATGTCGCCTTTGTAGAACGCCTCTGGCCCATCTTCGGAAATTGCCCTAAGCGACTTACCTAGAGTATCCAATTTTACAAATTCGCCATGACGAGGAGCTCTACCTTTTGGCAGCATTTCAGCCCCTGAAGGTCTTTGTTTTAGTTTTGTCTCCGATTCTCCCCATTGGTAGGCAATAACGTCTGTAACTGCATATCCGTTTTCAGCATAGTCTATCGCTGGTTTCAGCACCTCTTTTAAGGTCATAGTCCCGTGTTTCTCCAGACATTTTTGCCAACCATCAACAGTTCCGGGAACACTCACAGCTAGTCCTGCATCAGGACCATTGTTCGGTATGGAGCTGTAACCTTTGGATATTACATCTTCGGGGTTGGCGCCGGCCGCAGAGTGTCCACTGCCGTTGATAGCTGTCACCTGCTTGGTGTCGGCCATCCAGATTAATGCAAACATATCCCCACCAATTCCAGTGGACATCGGTTCTAGCACATTCAAAGCTGCTGCTGTTGCTACAGCGGCATCAATAGCATTTCCTCCATTTTGGAGGATTTGTAAACCTACCTGTGCTGCTAGTGGTTGACTGGTAGCTACTGCTCCATTTTTTGCCACAACTGCAGATCTGCGAGAATTAAAGTAACTCAATTAGCCAGCCCCTTTTCAAAACCATAGTTAGTAATTTGAGATGGATTATACACACTCCAATGCTGCCCCCGGGCTGATGACCCAGGCTTGCCGGATTCTGACGGGGAACATATTGGACTCAGAAGAAGTAAGAACAAACTATAAGGTAATATTTTTCATTTTTGTCAGACGAAATTAATTCTAAGTGACTTATCAAAGTGGAGAATGTTTAAGAAAAGCACTGACGTTGAGTTATTCGCGTTTTATCCGATGGAGCTAACANCTCCTATCTGCCTAGATCTAAATGACCACTATTGATCTTGTTCACAAATGAAGAAGTCACCCTAATACTGAATATTTGCTAGAGTGCGCCAGAGGTCATAAAACCGTCTATTTTGAATGGTTTCAGATTGACTGACCCCCTTATAGCCAAAATTACTTATTTGTAGTTTCAGCACTATTTATGACAGGTTNAAATCTTTCTTCANCCGGGGGTGTTGGATATAAGGCGTATCTTCGAGTTAGCTATTTAATTTGCTCAATTGACAATCGATTCAGCAATGCTCAAAATAAGTGAAAGATGGTGAAGCTTGCCATATTTTATCGGAGCAACATAAATTATATAAATTTGTGTTTGTAAAGGAGAAAGTCAATGTTCAGAAACATGCATAGTTCAACTAACATGCGTACTAGAGTGATTGGGTTATTTGCCTTAATCACCTTAGTTGGGTTGTTTGCTTTTGCCTGTGGATCCGACGATGAGGCAGCGGCACCAGCCGCAGCACCAGCCGCAGCCGCAGCACCAGCCGCAGCACCAGCCCCAGCCGCAGCACCAGCCGCAGCCGCAGCACCAGCAAAGGAAGAATCGATAGCCGCTCAATATATNGGAACTTTAGAGGGGCCGGCGACGGTTACGGACTCTAGTAAGTTCCCAAGCTCCTACGGTGAGGCTCCTCAGCTTGCTGCTATGGTGAAGGCTGGAAACCTCCCGGCTATTGAAGAACGTCTGCCGGTTCAAAGCGACCTTCTCGTTATTGATAACATTGAAGGTATCGGAGAGTACGGCGGGATATGGAGACGAGGTTTTACCGGCCCTGCAGACAAATGGAATGGATACCGATGNTGTACAGGACCTGACCACGTACTTTTCTGGGATTACACNGGAGATGTCCCCGAGCCTAACGTCGCCAAGTCAATAGATGTTAGCGAAGATGGGCGAGTATTTACGTTACATCTTAGAGAGGGCATGAGATGGTCTGACGGAGTACCTGTCACGGCCGATGACTGGTTGTTCTGGTACGAAGATATGTATGGTAACGAAGAGCTTGTGCCAAATAAAAGCGCGGTTAGCGGAATTAATGGCAAGCAAGGGAACTTCGAAAAAGTTGATGACTACACAGTTAGATGGACGTTTGAAGACCCTTACTATTTCTTTACCAGCGTTCTAGCAGGACGAACTGACCTCGGTGGAGGCCAAGCGGATAGAGGTGTAGTGGGCAAGGGATCTTTTGCACCGAAGCATTATCTATCACAGTACATTCCTGATATTGCAGGTAAAGATGCTGTAGACAAAATTGTGGCGGACGAAGGTTATGACACCTGGGTCAACTTGATTAAATTCAAGAATGACTGGGCGCTTAATCCAGAGCTGCCAGTTTTGACTCCCTGGGTTACAGTTCAGCCTATAAACAATGCTGTATGGATACTGGAAAGGAATGCGTATTACTACGGCGTAGACCTGGAAGGAAACCAGCTGCCCTATATTGATACAGTCGTTCTCACAATGGCTGAGGATCTGGAAGTTATGAACCTTCGAGCAATCGCAGGAGAGTATGACTGGCAGGCGAGACACTTGAACATGGCTAAGGTTCCTCTGTACATAGAGAACCAAGAGAAAGGTGAATATAAACTTTATTTCGATACGCAGGACGCCGGTGCCGATGCACAGTTGAAAGTAAACATGGCCTACGTACAGGATATGTATATTGGGGACTTACTTCGGGACAAAAAATTCAGGCATGCTCTAGGCGCCTCCTTTAAAAGGGAACAACTGAATGAGGTGTTCTGGCTAGGTTTAGGGGTACCGGGGTCAAGCGCTCCGGCTCCCGCCAACTTATACAGTCCTGGCCCGGAGTCAGAATGGCGTTTAAAGAATTCGGTTTTTGATCAAGACAAAGCAAACGCGATTTTTGATGAGTTGGGCCTCGACAAGAAAGACTCATCAGGATTNCGACTTCGTGCTGACAATGGAGAAAGGCTTGTTCTCGAGATCACAGCCAGGACTGCCCAGTTCATGGAATTCGTTGGNATGGCTGAGATGATATGTGAGCACCTTGGTGAGTACGCNGGAATACAATGTACTGTCAATGCNGCTGAGNGAAGCTTAGTGGGTCAGATCACAGCGGCCGATGAGCACATGTTCTCAGTAGAGTGGGGAGACGGTGCNGATCACTTGTTTACTTTCCCTGGGCACGTATTCCCGGCAGGAACTAACAGTTCATTCGGTTCTGCCTTAGGACTATGGTTCCAGACCGGTGGAGAGAAAGGAATGCAGCCTTCGGCGCCTTTGCAGAAGGTGTTCGACAATTTCGCGAAAGCGTTNGGCGTGCCTGAAGCAGAGCGAATCGCATTAGGAAAGGAAATCTGGGAAATTGCAACAGAGGAACAATGGGGTATCGGCATTGCCGGACAGTCTCCTGCTTCTCTAGGTGTGAGGGTTGTAAAAACCGACTTGGGTAACGTCCCATCAAGGCAATATAACAACCCAGACACAAAGACTCCAGGAATATCACGTCCCATGACTTTATACTGGAAGAGCGAAGGAAACAGGGCACCACAAGCTCTGTCATACGAGTAAAAGAACTGCTCTTCGGAGCAAAGAAACCTCTTAGACGAGGCACCGGATTCGCCGTCTAGTCATAGGCTGGCGGTGGGTCCGGTGATCGTATATAACCATTGATGGTCACTAGTTAGGAAAGTGCATGATCGGTTTTATTGTTAACAGACTCATCCTTGCCCTTATCACTATCTGGGTAGTAACAGTGATATCTTTTGCACTAATTCAGCTCCCTCCTGGGGATTACATCACTTCGTATGTCGCTCAGTTAATGACTCAGGGTGAAGTGGTTTCAGATCAAGAAGCGGCAGCACTCCGGGAACAATACGGATTAGAGGCTCCTTTTGTAGTTCAATATTATAAGTGGCTANAGAAAGCTGCAGTTGGTNACTTCGGNATCTCAATGGAGTACCAAAGACCTGTGACANAGGTGATCGGGGATCGACTTTTTTTAACCGCNATTTTGGCTCTNGCTGCGGCACTGTTCACATANGCCATCGCAATACCNATTGGCGTGATATCAGCCGTNAAGCAATACTCAGTCACTGACTACGTTGCGACTTTTTTGGGTTTCTTGGGACTGGCGGTTCCAAATTTTCTTTTAGCATTAGCATTGCTTTACTTTGGATTTGTTTTATTCGACGCAAACATTGGCGGGCTTTTTTCTGCTGAATACGCGTCAGCGCCATACAGCATAGGTAAAATAATCAATCTGTTGTCACATCTATGGCTTCCTGCATTGGTGCTATCAATTGCTGGAACGGCTCAGGTTATCAGGGTGTTACGAGCGAATATGCTGGACGAGCTTCGGAGGCCTTATGTCGTTACGGCTCGTGCTAAGGGACTCGGAGAATGGAGAGTTATTCTTAAATACCCATTAAGGGTCGCTCTAAACCCTGTTGTTAGTACATTGGGGTATCTTTTGCCCACCTTAGTTTCGGGTAGCATAATAGTTTCAATCGTTATGAGCTTGCCAACATTGGGTCCACTGCTATTGAGGGCGCTCATAGCTCAAGACATGTTTCTCTCCGGAACTATCGTATTGATGATCGGAATNATGACAGTAATCGGCACATTTATTTCAGATCTATTGCTTGCATGGGTTGACCCTCGCATCCGCATGGAAGGAGGATAAATGGCAGAGGATACTCTCCCAGAACAGGAAAATGTCCTGGAAGAAATAACTAGTCAAGGAACAGACCAAATATACTCGGCGTCGCAGTGGCAATTGATGTGGTGGCGCCTAAAAAAGCATAAACTTGCAATGATTGCGAGCGTTACGCTCGCAATCCTTTATTTTATCGTGATATTTGCAGATTTCCTTGCCGTTGCAGAACCTAAAACAAGTGAGGCGAAAAGAGGGGAAATGCCCCCTCAAGCTGTCCATTTAACCTTTGATGGTATTAACCCTAAACTATACGTATATGGTACTAAGGGTGTTAGGGATCCCGCTACATTTAAGAAANTTTTCGTTGCTGATGACACGACAAGAGTCCCTATCAAACTTTTTGCGAAAGGGTANAAGTATAAGATCCTTGGTGTCTTACCATCAGATCGTCACTTATTTGGTGTCAATGCTCCCTTGAAAGCNGAGGAAGCCATATATTTGCTTGGAACAGATGTTCAAGGNAGAGACGTATGGTCGAGACTAATGTTGGCGACCAGGATATCTATGACTATAGGTTTATTAAGTGTTTCTCTCAGTCTATTTCTAGGTGTACTCCTTGGCGGGATATCTGGATATTACGGTGGGTTAATTGATCTCGTAATACANAGAATAATAGAGATTTTAAGATCCATACCAACCATACCTCTGTGGATGGCTATTGCGGCTTCAGTACCCCAGGATTGGTCAATAATCCGTGTATATTTTGCAATCACGATAATCATAGCAATGTTCGAATGGACCAGGCTTGCTCGTGAGGTAAGAGGTAGGTTTCTGTCGCTTCGAGATGAGGATTTTGTCACAGCTGCAGCGTTACTTGGTGCTAGTAAAATAAGGATCATATTTAGACACATGGTTCCCTCTTTTATGAGCCATATAATAGCTTCCTCCACCTTGATGATTCCCTTCATAATAATCAGCGAGACATCACTTAGTTTTTTGGGTTTAGGTTTGCGTCCTCCAGCCATCAGCTGGGGCGTAATGTTGCAGGCAGCACAAAACGTACAGACGATAGCGCTAACTCCGTGGCAACTAATCCCGGCTGCATTTGTCGTTGTAGCCGTTTTGGCGTTCAATTTTCTGGGTGATGGTTTAAGAGACGCAGCGGACCCATACGGATAAGGAATGTGAAGCAATGATGAGCAGTGACCAACCCATATTAGAGGTTAAAAACCTGGAAACGCATTTTCCCCTCGAAGAAGGGACTGTTGTTGCGGTGAATGGTGCTAGCTTCAAGGTAATGCCGGGCAAAACTCTTGGAATTGTCGGAGAGAGTGGCTGTGGTAAGAGTGTGGCTGCAAGGTCTATTATGAGAATATTAGACAAGCCAGGCGAAATTGTAGGTGGAGAGATTTTATTTCGTAGAAATATGGGTGAAAGCAGCGAGGAAGTCGTCGACATCGCATCTATGAACTCTAACAGCCCAGAAATAAAGTCGATTAGAGGTGGTGAGATCGCCTACGTGTTTCAGGAACCCATGACCTCCTTTAGTCCGGTGCATACAATAGGAAATCAAATCATTGAAGCCATAAGATTGCACCAGGACATAAGCAAGGAAGGTGCAAGAGAGATTGCCATACATGCCTTAAACGCAGTAGGTATACCACTAGCTGATAGGCGTCTCGAGGACTATTCATTTCAATTAAGTGGCGGGCTTAGACAGAGGGCCATGATAGCCATGACTTTGGTTTCTAACCCTACAATATTGATTGCCGATGAACCCACCACGGCATTAGACGTCACCAACCAGGCACAACTGCTAGAACTTATGTCTGAATTACAAACTGATAATGGAATGGCCATTGTTCTGATTACGCATGATCTCGGAGTCATCGCAGAAATGGCGGATCATGTGTCAGTTATGTATTTGGGGGAGGTAGTTGAGAGTGCTCCTGTGGACGATATTTTCCATAACCCCCAACATCCGTATACTAAGGCACTGCTGAAATCTATCCCTAAAATAAGATCAAATTCTTCGGAGAGACTGGCCTCCATTAGCGGAACTGTTCCACATCCTTATGATAGGCCCAAAGGATGTGCCTTTGGACCTCGATGTGATTTCTTTATGCCGGGCCGGTGTGATGCTTCAATTCCTGTGCTCCAGGAAGTCAGACCTGTCCATCAGGTGAGCTGCTTTCTTTACGATGAGGGAGATTAAAAATGACAACTACTGAATCCAGCCTATCGGAAGAACGGCTATTAGAGGTCTCCGACCTTGAGAAACACTTCCCAATAAAGCAAGGGTTTCTAAAAAAAGAGGTCGGACAAATTCTAGCTGTTGATGGTGTTAACTTTCATATTAATGACGGGGAGACGCTAGGGTTGGTTGGTGAAAGCGGATGTGGGAAAACAACCACTGCGCGTTGTATTTTAAGGGCGGTTGATCCAACAAACGGACAGATCTTATTTAGGACCCGAGAGGANGAAGTAGTTGACATAGCAACGTTGAAGGGGACTGAGTTAAAGAAAATAAGAAGCGACATTCAAATGATCTTCCAGGATCCCTTTTCGTCCTTGAATCCCAGGATGACATTACTGGACACAATTGGCGAGCCATTGCTACTTCACAATATGGGAACAAAAGACGATCGTGAACAACGAGTCGCTGAGCTTTTAGAAATGGTGGGGCTACGGCCAGAATATATGCGAAGGTTCCCTCACGCATTTAGTGGAGGCCAGAGGCAAAGGATCGGTATAGCAAGAGCATTGGCACTAAATCCAAAATTGGTCGTTGCAGATGAACCAGTATCGGCGCTTGACGTTTCTGTGCAGGCACAAGTTTTGAATCTCATGGTGGATCTCCAGGAAGAACTCGGTTTAACATATTTGTTTGTGGCTCACGATTTGAGTGTCGTTAAACATATAAGTAACAGAGTTGCGGTGATGTACGTTGGGAAACTAGTTGAAATGGCTCCTACGGATGAGCTTTTCTCCACGCCCAAGCATCCATACACAGCAGCACTACTTTCGGCTGTGCCAGAACCAGATCCTAGAACAAAATCAGAGAGAATAATTTTGCAAGGAGAGGTTGCAAACCCTGCAGATCCTCCTAGCGGATGTTACTTCCATCCCCGTTGTTCTTATGCGACAGAACAATGCAAATCAGAGACACCTGTCTTGCAGGAAATTACGGAAGGACACTATGTAAGCTGCCATCGTGCGGAAGAATTGATTCTCGACGGAGTTCTTGCTGAATGAGCCTGTTAAACTGACAACCCCTAGAACATCAATGCTTAAATCAAATAGCTATTTCAGCCGAATAACTAATCTTTCTAGTGTAGGGAAATTTATAGCCATCGCTGTATTATGCGGAGGCGCTTCCAGCTTTGCTAGATTCTTCATTTCAGACATTGTTCAGAAGAAAGTCAGATGGGAAGATCCCATACATATGAGTTGGCTGCCATCCACATGTCTCGGGATAGCGGCCTTTCTAGCTGGAGCCCTATTAACATTTGTACTGGTGAAAGTAATTATAGGGGAAGGCTACCTGAACAGAAATATTTTCATATGGATATTTATAGGAATTTTGTATGGAATTTTCGTCCCGTTTGTGACAGGACTCCTACTTCCGATGGGAATGTTTGTCATGAATGTATCTATTGGGGTTATTGAATTAAATAAGGCTTTCTATTTCTTTCTTGATGCTATTGTCCTAGCTCCAACAAATGCTTTCACACACGGTATTTTCGGGGTTATCAGTGGATTAGTATGTGGTATGTGTTTGGCTATAGCTTTGTGGCTCATGGATATAATTCAGCGTATCGGGTCCCGATGGCAGTTTGGTTTAGGTATCGCCTTTTCAGTATTCATGATTGTTTTTTCAAAATTCGCCCCAACCCCTTTCCTCGCAAATTTCGGTTAAAACAAATTTACTCAATAACTTGATATGGTTTTTAACCATAGTTTCTTGAGGTTAGCATCATCCACTTCCAAAGCAACATTCACTAAATTGGCATCATCTATGAAATTTCTTCGGGTGCCGTCTACTGTTTGCCCCTTTGTGTATTTACCCTCAGTCTCTATCCCTATCTTCAATCTCTCACAGGTGAACAATTTGTCATCAATCGCGTAGCCAACGGCTGGCATATCGTTGTATCTTACGGCCCCTTCTTTAGCATTCCCGATTTTCCCATAAGCAGATTGAATAAAAGGGGTGATTTTCTTGAGGAAATCCGAGACCGGGGATCCAAGGTTCCATATCTGTTCCTGCTCTAACACCGATATTTCGACTTTATTGCAGACATCTAACCCAATTTGAGCAATGTTTAATCCAGAGGCATAGACAACATCTGCCGCCATTACATCCCCGGATAAATTGGCACTTGCAACCGGCGTCGCATTTCCCGGCTGGTGTATCGCACCCCCCATGACGACGACTTCAGAGATAAGGTTGATTAAATTGGGGTCCAAACTTAAGGCAAGGGCAAGATTTGTAAGCCTGCCGAGGGCAATATATGTAATTTCCCCGTCATATTCCTTTGCGATGTCGATGGTGGCGTTAACAGCATGTGTTGCTTTGTGAGTAATTGAAGGTTCAGGTATGGAAGCGTCGCCTAGTCCGTCGTTTCCGTGAATATGTCTCGCGTCTATGGGTTCTTTGAAATCGAAGGTCCGGCCGGCTCCTTTGTAGACTGGAATCCCATCATTTCCTGAAACTTCCAAGATCTTTAAAGCATTGATGGTTGTTTGATCTAAACCAACGTTTCCAAAGACTGTCGTTAGCGCAACCACATTTAATTGATCGCTGGCCAAGGCCATAAAAAGTGCAGCGGCGTCATCTATTCCAGGGTCACAATCGATGATAACTGATTTGCTCGGATTCATATTTGTCATGGATCACTCTCCAGATTGGATTGAGATTTAAATGGATAGAGGATTATGTTTTAAACTATCATATGAATGTTANGTTATATTCACTCAGTGAGGAGTTGCCTNGTGCAACCTTAAAAGGTTTGAAAGCCGACCTGTGCAGCTAGTGGTTGACTGGTAACCACTCCTACCCTTTTTGCCACAACNCCTGACTTACTAGTATTAAAGTAAGCCAAACAGCCAGCCTTTTCTCAAAAACCTTGTTAGTAATCAGATGGATTATACACATTCCCCGACTGTCGCCGGACTGTTGACTTTGGCCTGTCTGATTTAGTTGTGAGTTAGATTACTTTTTCTATGGCTGTGATTGATATTGAGGAATCACTGATGGGTTTTACCAAACTTTGTACTGCAGTAAAATTGTTTGATCGACTCAGCCATTTTTTTTCGCTTCCTTGCTCCAATATGACCGGCATTCTGTTGTGTATCTCAGACATGATTTGGTTGGATTTTGTGGTGATGATGGTAAAGGTATTCACCGGTCGTCTATTTTCATCCATCCATAAAGTATGCAAACCACAAAAATTCATTAATGAGCTATCTGCTGGTTTTACAAAATAAGGCAACTTACTCACTGGGTCCCATTCGTAAAAACCGTTGGAGGGAACAATACACCTTTGCGTATTAACTAAATTTTTAAAAGAAGGTTTTTCAAGAAGAGTTTCACCTCTTGCATTGATTAATTTATTAGCGAACGATTTATTTTGAGACCATGAAGGAATCAAGCCCCACTTCATATTGACCACCTGATTTTCAATAATTACAGGCATTTCCATGGTTGGAGCAAAATTTGTAACTTTNACTTCTTGAAACGGGGTGACATCATGATTTGGGAATCTATTTTTTAATTCCTCATCATCAATATAAACGGAAAATCGGCCACACATAATTGACTCCCAAAGAATATTTCAAAGGGTTCTTGATTTTTTTATCTCACGTCATCTAGAAGGATTTGATCATAGCGATTTATCAGGAATAAAATGTTTGCTCAATCACAGGTGTGATNTTGAAGTCACCNAATTTNTTACACTGGCCAATAGTGTTCTCGATTTGAGAATAATCTTCAGCTTCCATTAATAAAAAAAATGTATGTTCTGTCGGATTAACTTTAAAGAACCTGATCGATACATTATTTTCTTTTGCCAGAGAAGGTATCTGTTTCCATAAATCCATGGATTCAGAATTCCCAGAAAAACAATTTTCGAAAGAGTGGACGTGGGTAACGTGATAGGTAGCCATTTGATACTCCTTATTTAACAGGTTTATAACTATATANTTATCAGTGAAGTATTTGTCAGGGACATAATATTTTCANTTGNTCAATGAGACAGAAGTGTTTTAGTTCTANCTTCGCATGGAAAATAAGTTAATTTTCTCCAGCACCACCCCACTAGCCCATAATGAAAAAGATCCAACCAATATTTAGACCAGAATAATTAGATGCACCAGATTATAAATGCAATTCATCACAAAAATTTCCNAAAGAGCTATTCCNNGTATGAAATCTAAATTTATTATTCGCACNGTAGTACTACTTTGTATCAAGAAGGCCTCCTAAAAGTGAAGTTGACATAAAAAGAGATACTCTATAGGTTTCCGGGAGAAATGAATTAGGAGGNTGAGATATGGTCAAGAGAATTAACAGAGCAATTGAATTACTAGAAAATGATCAGCCAATTTACTATACAGGGCTGCATTCCTTTTCCAGAGATTTTCTGACTTATGAACAAGGNNAAAAAGACTCTGCGATATGGGCTGATTATATTAATATAGGTATGGAACATGGCCCTTTCGATATGGGTGGTTTAGAGGCCTACATGGATGGCTTGGTCGATGGTGGCCCTACACCGTCTGGACATATCACACCGACCGTAATTGTCGAACTTCCTGTACAAGGAGAGACTGCGGAGATAATCAAGTATAACGCGTGGCAAATTAGGCAAATTTTAGCCAGAGGTGTCCATGGAATATTACTGTGCGAGGCAACATCTGCAGAAGCAGTTGCGGCTTTTGTNGAATCTTGTAGATATAAACGCAATGATATAGGTGTCGGATACGGTCTTAAAGANGGGACAAGAGGAGTAGGTTCAGAATTTAAAGCAAAACAAAAGTGGGGAATTGAAGATGATAATGACTATAGGGCAAAGGCTGATCCTTGGCCATTGAATCCGGAAGGTGAACTTCTATTGGGTCTCAAAATAGAAACTNTGGCCGGATTAAATAATTGTGAACAAATTTTAAGCGTTCCTGGGATTGGGTTTGCTGAAATGGGTCCAGGCGATATGTCTATGTCTATGAAAATCAAAAGAATTCCCGGTGCTCCCCTTGATCAAAGGATAAAGGATGCCTCTTTAAGAGTTAAGAAAGCGTGTGATAAAAATGGAGTCAANTTTTTGGAANCAGGGACTCCAGAGAACATAATTGAAGTTATAGATTCCGGTGCCAGAGTGATAGCTGGGCAAAGTCAGGAGNCTGCAGAAGTAGGAAGAAAGTATACCAATAGAGAAATGAAAAGTTAGTTATTTTCTTGTAGTAAATAAATCGGTATTTTTATTTTAAACTCGGTAAAAGACTTAGTTGTGCTACGGGAAAATACTCTAATGAGATAGGAGGAAACAGATGCCAAAAGCCTATGCAATCGCTCACGTTACCATGATTAACCCTGAAAAATTTACAGAGCAATATGGCTCAAAAGTTGAAGACACTATCAAGGCCTTTGGTGGTATGTTTTTGGTCCGAGGTGGCAATATTTCACATACTGAGGGGGAGAAGCTCGGGGATCTCAATGTCGTTGTTGAGTTTCCTGACATCGCTTCGGCCCTTGCGTGGAACAATAGCGACGAATATCAAGCCATATTACCGGGGCGTGCTCAAAATGCCATAACTAACTTCATTATAATTGATGGTGTCGCCTGAATTAGTCGTCATATCGAAGCGGTAGGACAATACCAATAACCGAACTACTATATGGCTGGTATCGTTATTATTGGTGGATCAATTGCAGGGATCTAGATAGGAGTTCTAGTGATATGAGATATCAGCATGAGAGGAACCACGGTTGCAGAGTATCTGATGACTGGATGTTTCGAGGATTGAAGACCGTTGTCATGGAAAATGAAGTTTTGCGTATCGTNATTTTAGCTGANAAAGGCGCTGATATATATCAGTTTGTNCACAAACCTTCTGATATTGATTTTTTGTGGAGGTCACCTTGGGGAGTGACTAANCCTTCTACCTTTATACCTACTACCGGGGATGGAGTAGGTATTTGGATGGATACCTATGAGGGAGGTTGGCAAACTGTGCTACCTGGTGGCGGGTTTCCATCAGGATACGGAGGAGCGGATATGGGTTTGCACGGAGAAGTTAACACCATTCCCTGGGATTGCTTAATTTTGGNAGATGACGTTCAACGTNTCAGCGTAAAATTCTCGGTCCGGGCGCATCGGACCCCGTTCTTCTTTGAGAAGACATTAACACTGGAAGCGGGATCGGCACGATTGAAAGTCGAGCAACGTCTNGTAAATGAAGGTGAAGAGCCTGTTCATTGTGTATGGGGTGAACATATCGCTCTTNGGGCTCCCTTNTTGAGCGATAAGTGCGTNATAGATCTTCCTGGGGGGACCGTTAAAAATCATCCTGTNGTCTTTCATGATAATAACCGTCTTAAAACAGCTTATGAGTCTGCCTGGCCTTATACTCAACTTAAGGATGGNGGCACTCATGATTTAAGCATTGTGCCTAACAAAGATTTCAAATCATATGATCAGTCTTATGTTACTGATATGCCCCAAGGTTGGTATGGCATCACTAATACGGAATTTGGAGTTGGGTTTGGGGTTTCTTATTCCACAGATGTGTACCGATATTTGTGGTANTGGCAGTCTCTCGGAGGAGGTTCTGGCTATCCCTGGTATGGAAGGACCTACAATGTCGGNATAGAGCCATTCACAAGTTATCCCAANGAGGGATTGGAAAAGGCAGTCGAGAACGGGACTGCGCTACTTGTAAATGGAGGAGAAGAAATCAAGACAACCNTNTTCGCAGTGGCATTTGANTCTANCAAAGGTGTCANAAATATTCTTGCCGACGGTACGGTTAGACTAAAAACTTAATTTTAAAGTATCGGTCGGAGTTCTGAACAANATATTTTTNAATAANAGGCGATTGATATTATGAAAGCCGTGATTTGTGGGGAACTGTTTGATGGAACTGCTTTAANCTTAAAATCAGACTGGACAATCTTNATTGANAAGGAAGAAATAATATCTTCCCATCCAACTTCAGATTNTGAAATTCCNCTAGATGCAGAGGTGATAGATGCACGGGCCTTTACTGTTATCCCTGGATTGATTGACTGCCATGACCACATTGCGTCATTCGGTTATGAAATAGCAGGTAGATGGGGTATAACAGAACAGCAAACTCATCGGCATATGCGTATTGCATCTACACTCCAGCAGACGTTGCAGACTGGATACACCACAATAAGAGACGCTGGAGGATTGCCNGCGGGGTTTAGAGACGCAATAAACGAAGATTTGATACCAGGGCCTAGATTGTTGGTCTCAGTAGGTATTATCTCTCCAACAGGGGGAATCGCTGGGCACTTGAGTCCCTCAGGCCATAAAACCCCATTTAGTGNCGATCCTGCTCTCCCAGACGGTATCGCCAATGGGCCAATTGAGATGAGAAAAAAAGTTAGGGAGATGATCGGGGCGGGGGCAGATGTTATCAAGTTCGCAGCAACTGGAGGAGCCAGTTCCCGTATGGGATTGGAACCTCGAGACATGCTTATCACAAAAGATGAGATNGAAGCCATTGTTGATGAAGCTCACAAACTTGGCAAAAAAGTTATGTGCCATGCTTTGGGCGGGCCCGGACTTACCGCNAGTTTAGAAGCCGGTGTNGATTCNATCGAACACGGAACTTTTCTCCATGAGGANCCGAGAAATCTTCAGTTGATGGTCCAGAATAATACTTTTTTTACACCTACATTTGCTGTATACAAATATCATTCTGAAAAAGGTACNNCTCACGGGAGACGGAGAGCNAGGGNACTAAAANCTGATCACACTAAGAGCTTGTTGGCAGCGATGGATCATGGAGTAAAAATAGTGGCTGGTACAGATGCGGGAGGTTGGGTCCACGGAAACAACGCAGAAGAATTGGTCTGTTTGGTGGAGGCTGGAATGAGCCCTAGCCAAGCTATTCTAGCCGGGACCCAAACGGCAGCGGAATGCATTGGTCTTCAGGAAGAATTAGGAACTCTAGAAAAAGGAAGAAAAGCCGATCTCTTATTTGTATCTCAAAATCCTCTTGAGGATATTTCTTGTCTCCAATTCGGTGAAGCTATCTCTCTAGTGATGAAGGGAGGGAAAGTGGTATCTGANAAACGTCCTGAAAGCCTATAACCGCACATCAAATNGACTCAAGAGAATGTTGCCAAGATATTATTACGATTTTGGTGGGTAGTTCTTAAGCCACCATTTNGCAATCTCATCTCTTCTTGCAAACCATACATCAGGNTTAGAGTTAGCATATTCGAAAAATTCTTTTAGGACTCCAGCCCTAGATGGCCGACCAGCGATGCGGCAATGAAGGCCAATATTCATAAGTTTAGGATTGTTAAGGCCTTCTTCATACAAAAGATCAAACGTGTTTTTAAGTGTCTCAAAGAAATCGGATGGTCGGTTCATTCCACCTCGCCAAAAACGCGTATCATTCACTTCAAGAGAATACGGAACGATCAACCAAGGTTTACCATTAACATTTTCATAATAAGGGATATCGTCAGAATAGGAATTCGAGTCATAAATGAATCCTTCCGTATCAGCGATTAGCTCCCTGGTTTTTTCGCTAGGAGCGTATCTCGTATACCAACCTTGAGGTCTGACGCCAGTGGTTTTTTCAAGGGATTCCACGGTTTTATCAATAGCAGTTCTTTCCGATTCTTTGTCCATAAGATAGTACTCTTCCCATCTATATCCGTGACCTACCACCTCGTGGCCACGCCTAACTATTTCAGGGCCGACAATCGGGTTTCTTTCAAGTGCCAAGGCGCAGCAGAAAAAAGACGCGGGAATGGAATAATCGTCCAGTATGTCCATAATCCTCCATACACCAACCCTGCTTCCATACTCAAAGAAAGATTCATTTGCGAGATCTCTTTGTGAAGGAGGTACAGGCGAGGGCACTTCATTGTTGGACTCATGGGCTTCATCACCATCCAAAATTGAATATTCAGAGCCTTCTTCGTAATTGACAACCACTGAGATAGCTATACGTGAACTGTTTGGCCAGACAACTTTGGGAGGTGAATTACCATAACCTTGAAAATTTCTACCGGTCATATGATTCCTCTTACTTTATTTGATCATTTGTCTATTTATGACAGCATTCTAAAACAAAACCATAATTACAATATAATAGCCACAAAAGGCAATATAGCTGATATTGCAACTAACTAAATATTAGCAATAATTTCGCTGCTTGCTTTCAAGAGAATAAAAATAACCGAGGAATAAATCCAAGTGGAAAATACTGAGTATGACGCAATAATCATAGGGGCTGGTCACAACGGTCTTGTAACAGCCACCTACCTGGCGAAAGAGGGGTTGGACGTCCTAGTTCTCGAACGTCTTGACAGAGTAGGCGGGGCAGTGACAACTGATGAATTTTCTCCTGGATTCATGGGACCAATGTGTTCATATGTTTCCCATGTTTTACAAGGAAAGGTCGTTGATGACCTAGAACTTCGCAAACACGGTCTCGACTTTGCCTATAGTAGAAAGGAGTCTGATTCATCGAGAAGGATTCATCTATTCCCTGATGGGACGTTTATAGGAGGTCCGGAAAATACTGACAAGTTCAGCCTCGCTAAACAGCTCAGCGAATTCAACGAAAAAGATGCGCAAGCCTATTTTCGATGGGACTCATTCTGGGATGAAGCGGCAAGCATCCTTTACCCGTATTTCCTTACAGAGCCTCCCACGATTGCAGACTTAATGCAAACCGTTAGGGGTACATCACGAGAAACCGTCTTGGAAAAGTTACTCACTTGGAGTTACATCGATCTTATAGAGGATCACTTCCAAGATGACCGTATAAAGGCATATGTGATGGATTCAAACGTAGAATGCGATCCTGAGTCGCCAGGTAGCATGCTAGGAGCCGCCCTATTTGCGTGCACACGTTTTAGCAGAGACAGCGACCGGGGTATTCCTAAGATGAGCATGGGAAATATCAGTGATGCGATCGAAGATTCAGCTAAATCTAATGGTGTCGAAATACGAACAAGAGCTTTAGTGGAAAAAGTAATTGTGGAAGGAGGGTCAGCCAAAGGGGTGAGAATGGCTAACGGGGAGGAAATCCGCAG
>PAON01000029.1:0-25053 GCA_002708495.1 Dehalococcoidia bacterium
CCAATGTTATAAATGTGGATAACCCAATTAATGATATCCAGATCGGTATGAGGGTTAAATTAGTTTGGCAGGAGCAAGGTGAAGGAGAGATCGCACTTCCAATGTTTGAACCTGCCTAAATTTTAGCTGCTCTTGGAAAAATCTAATCACGAATTCATATCAGCCTTTTTGAAGTATTAGCATAAGTGAATTTAAGATAGGGGATTTATGCAGCATCACCCAGTGCCACTTAAGGCCACCCTGGATTCCTTACCTCCACTATGGCCTCAGGATTTGCTGCCACGAATAAGAACCATATTAGCTGAAACTCCATCTATGGTTTTCGTTTTGGATGATGATCCAACAGGGGCTCAAACCGTACAGAATACCTCATTTTTAACTGAATGGTCACTTGATATACTGCTTTCCGAGTATCATCAGCCAGAGAAGGCAACCTTTCTGCTGACAAACACTAGGGCAAAAACGGAAGCGGAGGCAGTGGAGATAAATACCAAACTCGGTAGAGAATTAGACCAATTAACAAATTACTTGAAGATACCCATCTCAATAATATCGAGGTCAGATTCCACTCTCCGAGGACACTTTCCTGCAGAATTGGATGCTTTGGCGGAGGGCATGGGTAACTCCCATGATGGTATTGTCTTTATCCCTTTTTTTATTCAAGGGGGGCGTTACACGATTGATGATATTCAATACGTTGCAGATGAAGGCATGCTGACGCCGGTAGGGCAAACACCCTTTGCTAGGGATTCTGCATTTGGCTACGAATCATCAAATTTGCGTGATTGGATAGAAGAAAAAACTTTTGGAAAAGTTCTGGCTAAAGATGTATTGAGTGTTTCGATAGACGATATCAGAATTGGTGGTCCAGATGTGGTGGTAAAAAAACTGCAAGATATGAAATCCAGCGATATATGCATAATTAATGCAGCTGATATGAGAGATTTGGATGTGGTGGCTCTGGCAATGTTGATTTTGCAACATAGCTACGGGAAAAATTATTTAATACGCTCTTCTGCTTCATTCGTTAGATCTCGACTTGGGCAAGAGGAACGACCTATCCTCACCAAAAAAGAAATGGGATACACAGGAAAAGGGGGGGCGCTCATTCTCGTTGGTTCTCATGTGCCGGGCAGTACTTCTCAGCTAGAGAATCTTCTAAATCTACCGAATGTGTACGGCTTGGAGTTGGATGTACATAAAGCTCTACAATATGATGAAGAGCAAATAATTTCGATAACTGAACAAACCAACAAACTTTTGGCTGAATCGAAGGATATTGTTATTTATACGAGTCGAGAAGTCGTAACTGGCTCGTCTCCTAATGAATACTTAGAAATAGGGGCTACTATCACCGGTGCAGTAACAGAAATCGTTTCTGGTATCACAATCACCCCAAGGTATGTTATATCTAAAGGCGGTATGACATCCTCAAACATCATTGTTAATGCCTTGAAAATAAAAAGAGCCACCGTTCCTGGACAAATTGCTTCTGGAGTTTTGGTATTACAGTTGGGGTTGGAATCCAAATACCCAGGATCTAAATTAATCCTTTGGCCTGGAAATGTAGGCGGGCCTACAGCTATTTCAGATGTGGTAATGATGATGAGGACTTAGAATATCAGATGTTTGCAACCTCTTTCGATATTTTGAAATGGGCAGATTCGCAGAATGTCGCCATAGGAGGCTTTAATGTTTACAATTTTGAGGGAATAAAGGCTGTTATAGAGGGGGCCGAAGAAGAGGAAACTCCGATAATTATTCAGATGCATCCAGCATCGCTTCAAAGGGGAGGTAAGCCTCTAATTGCTATGGCATTCGAGGCAGCCAACCTATCCACAGTACCAGTTTCTATTCACCTTGACCATGTAGATAGTTTGGAAGTTGTTAATGAGGGTATTGATCTTGGTCTTCAGTCTTTTATGCCCGACGGATCAATACATAATTATCAAAGAAACGTGGAATTTACCCGGTTGTGTGCTCGAGTAATTAAAGATAAAGAAGGTTTTGTAGAAGGAGAATTAGGCCGACTTTCGGGTTCTGAGGATGGTACAACTATTGAAGATTACAAGTCACTTTTGACAGATCCGTTGCAAGTGGTCGATTTTGTGTCCAGTACTACGATTGATGCCCTTGCGATCTGTGTTGGTAATGTGCACGGGAAATATTTTTCAGAACCAAAATTGGATTTTCAGCGGTTGTATAAAATACGAGAAGCTACCGAGATACCCCTTGTAATGCATGGTGCATCAGGTCTATCAAATGAAATTATTTCAGAATGTATACGTACAGGGATATCAAAATTTAATGTTAATACTGAGTTAAGGCAGGCATATATTTCGGGTATGTCAGAAGCTGTAGACCAAGGAATGTCTGATTTAATATCCGTGATGAATTTATGTATTACCAATATGAGAGAAGTAGTGGTGTCCAAAATCCGCCAGTATTCATTTAGATAATGGTTGGATAGCGCATTTTAATTTAAAACCTGTTGTCAATCACTAGTTTTTATAAAATCAGCTACTCTTTCTCCTATCAACATTGCTGCAACGTTGGTGTTTGCTCTAGGACAATCTGGCAATATGGAAGCATCAGCAATCCTCAATTGCTTAGTTCCATATACGAGCCCATATTGGTCTACAACCGCTTCCTCATCTGATTTTGGACCCATTTTGCAGGTGCCTGAAATGTGATGCATAGTCAAAACGTTTTCCAGCATCCACTGATCAAGTAAGTCGTCGTTATTTATGGTGGTTTCGTCTGGAGAAAGCCTTGCAACTATGCTGTCCGTAAAACTGGGTGCCTCGGCTATTTTGTCGGCCAGCCTAACTCCTTCCCTTAATCTTTTAAGATCATATTTATGGCTCAATAGGTTGTAATCTAGGATGGGTTGCATATCAATATCGGTGGATTGAAGTGAAATTCTGCCCACACTTTCAGCTAGATATATTCCTACTGAGATCATAAGTGCACCAACATCGCCTATCTCATGACTGAAACGCATAATCATGATCATGTCGTTTTGGTATTTGGAATCTTGGGAGGTGTACCGCAAGGCGACTTTTTGTGGACCTATTTTTTGTTCGGGTTTGTTGAATGAAAAATGGGGTTTCCATGTAGTGTGAACTGTTGGATGATCTCGAAGATTTTTTCCTACCCCGGGTAAATCACTTATTACGCTTATGTCGAATGCGGACAATAATTCTTCTGACCCAACGCCGGATAGCATTAAGATTTGAGGTGTTGCTATTGAACCTGCTGATAGGATTATCTCTTTTCCTTTAACTTTGAATATTTCATCACCACTAATTACTTCAACCCCGGTTGCTATATTTCCATCAAATATAATTTTTCGGGTGACACAATTTGGTTTGATAGTTAAATTTAGGCGATGTCTACTTTGAGAAAGGTAACCAAGAGCCGTACTGAATCGTATTCCATCAGGGTTGTTAAGAGGATATGGTCCGACACCCGTTGCGTCCGGCAGGTTGTGATCCATATTCTCCTTGTAGCCTAAGTATTTACAAGCCTCGTAGAAAGCCAACTGGTCATCAGTTAAGGAATTTAGGGGATGTCTTTTTACCAGAATAGGCCCATCTTGGCCGTGGAAGTCGCCGCCATAATCTAGGTCTGTTTCAATTTTAAGGAGATAAGGAAGACATTCTTTAAAACTCCACCGGTCGTTGCCCCATTCAACCCATCTTTCAAAATCCTCCGGTAGTGGACGTAGAAAAACCTGACCATTTATAGCACTAGTGCCCCCTGTTACTTTTCCGCGAGGAACGGGCATATTTTCTGAAAATTTAGAAGCTGTGCCTGTAAATTGCCAGTCGTGAATCCCGCCAACAACTATGTCTGGTCCGGTTCCCCACCCATGTTTCAAATCAAAAGGTAAGTTTTTAAAATCCGGATAATCTGGACCCGCTTCCAATAAGAGAACTGAACAATTTGAGTCCTCTGACAAACGAGATGCTAGAACTGCCCCAGCAGAGCCTGCGCCTATAACAATTTTGTCGTATTTCAATTTGATTCCCTCATCGATTGTAAAAAGAAGAAGCTATCGCAAAAACCCCTGACGGAATATAAAACATTCCAACGGATGAAATGCTTATGAGGATAAAGACTATGAAAATAACTGACACAGCCCAGGAGTAGGATTTCCATCTAAGAATTAAAGTCTTGTGGCGGTTGCTGGCAGCCTTGGCCATTATTGAAGAAAAAATACATACTCCCGATAAAATCCAAGGTAGTATTATGACGAAAAGACCTTGTGCCCCCAATGCTTCAAATATTGTTTTATTTGTCTGGAATTGCTGGGTGAAATTACCGGAAGCCGTTATTTGCTCGAATTCACTGATTACTGGAAAAAAGAGCAGTAATAGGCCCGCTAACATTGCTGCAACGTGTGAAAGGCCGGCGAGTATTGTTGATTTATATAGCAGGATCATCACCAATAATTCTCTTGATCTCAGCAACTAATTTTGGCAAAGAATCTTCTGTGGGACCTTTTATAGACTCGGTAGCTGCCTGAGATATTGGAGTCTCCTCAGGGTTAATTTCTATTATCTTTCCACCAGAAGATAAAACTTCCCTCGGGAAACCAGCGGCAGGATACACGGTTGCTGAAGTTCCGATAACCAAAATACAGTCGGACAATCTAGTTTCATTTACACAAGTATTTAAGGTCGAAAGCGGTATAGGCTCACCAAACATCACAGTATCTGGCTTCACGATTCCGAAGCATGAATTACATTTGGGAGGTAGGTTTTGTTTCCAATCCAATGTTATTTGGTCAAACTCATCTCGATGCCATCTCACTTCACAACTGATACATCGTAGTTTAGTTCTATTTCCGTGTATTTCAGTTACATTCTTGGAGCCCGCAATGTAATGTAAGTTGTCTATATTTTGAGTAATTTGGTGTTTCAAAACATAAATCTTTTCAAGATCCACCAACGCTAAATGCCCAGGGTTAGGTTTTGCTTTTTCAATTGCCTCTCGAAATTTCGCTCTTTCAGGATCTATTTGGTCATTTAAATTTTGGTCCCACCATGCTTTAGGATCAGCAAGGAAATGTTCGTATCCATTGTTGGACGGTTCGCCTAAATTTGTCCATAAACCGTTGGTACCTCTAAAGGTTGGTATCCCACTTCCAACGGATAATCCGGCACCAATTAAGGCTATGGGATATCGGGATTGAACTATTATTTTGGCAGCAGCTGATATTGGTTCTTGTTTTTTTATTTCCATTGTCATTCAATTCTAAATTGTTTTTACAGAACCATTTATGACTTCCAACCTATTGGAACTATTTGTAAATGAGTCGGGAATGTTGCCCGGTTCAGCGGTAGTTACGATAACTTGATCGTGTTTCTTTAAGTGTTCTACCAACTGTTCCCTACGTGTTTGGTCTAACTCAGACATTACATCGTCTAGTAATAACACTGGCTTTGTAGTTCTACGCNNATATAAAAATTCCGATTCAGCCATTTTTAGAGCTAAAATAGCCGTTCTTGACTGGCCTCTAGAGGCGTACTTGGAGGCCTCCATAGTATCGATTTCAAATATTAAATCGTCTCTATGNGGACCAATGCTTGTAGACCCTTGTGCTATGTCTCTTCTTCTTGACCGCTCTAGATCCGTTATGAAATTTTCTAGATCTATGTGCTCAGAGAGATCATNTGTTCTCGCATAGCGAATGCTCATTTTTTCATTGTTACCGCCCATCAGTCTATGNAAAGGAAAAGATGTACCGTCTAAGATTTCCACGGCTTCTTGCCGTTTTCTTGTGAGGATGACAGCATTTTTTGCTAATTGGTGGTCCCAAAACGTTAGTTCGTTTGCCGATGAGGAACCGTCTCGTATCAATCTCAAAAGATGGTTTCTCTGGGTATTTGCTTTTTGATACTGCTGTATTGATAAAAGATATTCCTTGTCGACTTGAGAAAGTAGTATGTCAAGGTATCTACGTCTTACCGAAGGGCTTCCATATATCAGGTCTAGATCACCTACGCTGAATAAAACCGCGTTAATAATACCTACCAGCTCGGATGATCTTTTGGGAGAGCCGTTAACTCGTATAAATTTTTGTGCGACAAACCCATGAATATTCTGTGATGGTTGGCACCTATAATGGATCTCCAGATTTTCTGATCCCTGGGTGTGTTCAGCAACACATCCGATTTTAGAGTAGCTCAATTCCTGTTGATTGAGTTGCAATACAGAGAATTTGTTGATTAATTCTCTGTCAGTGGTGACTTTTGGTGATTTGGCGATGGCCATCATATAGATTGCCTCTAGCAGGTTGCTTTTGCCATGTCCATTTGCTCCTTGAATTACTGTCGTGCCAGGAGGCAACGCCAGTTCCAAATTGTGGTAATTTCGAAAATTAAGGAGACTTAAATGGGAGATGCGAATGAGAATTCTCCAAAGCAACTGCAGTGTGTCGTAATCCGCCGTTATTGAAAAGATTTTAGCATGTTAGTTATATTGTGTGAGTTATATAGTAATTCTGAAAAGTCTACGAATTTTTAGGAGATTAGCACTGATGAAATCAGTAGTTGCATTGGCAGGTGGGGTTGGAGGAGCTAAATTGGCTCTTGGGTTTTCTCATATTTTAGGTTCTGAGGAGTTGACAGTTGTGGTCAATACTGCGGATGATGACCGTTTCTATGGATTACATGTTTCCCCTGACCTAGATACTGTTTTGTATACCCTAGCGGGCGTATCCAATGCCGAAATGGGTTGGGGCCTTGCAGGTGAATCTTTTCGAACTTTAGAAAGGTTGAAGGAATATGGTGTTGATGCTTGGTTTAATTTGGGCGACTTAGATCTTGCTACTCACCTCTATCGCACCAAAATGCTAGAGGAAGGAAAAACTTTGTCGGAGGTATGCCTACAATTGGCAAAATCTTTGGGTGTCGAGCATAAAATATTGCCAGTGACCGACAGTCCCATAAAAACAATGGTCGAAACCCAAGACGGAATCATGAGTTTTCAAGAGTATTTTGTGAAAAACCGGTGTGAACCTATCGTCACATCAATAGATTTTAATGGGTCCTCAAATTGCACAGTTACCCCTGGGGTTAGACGGGCTGTTCTAAATATGGATTTACTGGTGTTCTGTCCTTCAAACCCTTTTGTTAGCATTGCGCCAATCCTATCGGTACCAGGATTTAAGGAAATGATCGAATCGTTCTCTGGTAAATCAATCGGTGTTAGTCCCATTGTGGGAGGGGAAGCGATTAAAGGTCCTGCTGCAAAAATGCTTAAGGAACTTGGGCACGACGTATCCCCTGTGGGAGTCGCTCGCCAATATGTGGGGCTCTGCAACACATTCATTATCGATGAAAAAGATGTGGATCTTAAACAAGAGATAGAATCTTTGGGAATGAATGTTTTTGTAACTCAGACTATTATGGAAACAGATCAGGACAAAAAACGATTAGCTGAATACATACTAGAAATAAGCGTGTAAATAAGTGGCTCAATTTTCTGTACTTATACCAATGAAAATTCCGAGTGAAGGTAAATCTAGGCTGGCTGATGTTTTAGATGGATCAAGTAGGAAGTCACTAATAATATCCTTATTAGAAAGAGTTCTCGAAGCCTCGATGCATTCATCTAGCTGTGATGTTTATGTAATTGGTGGAGGCTTAGAAGTGGCCGATATTTGTAGACAGATTGGTGCCTATTGGTTGAATTCAGACTCGGGGGATTTAAATTTGGATGTATCGGCCGGCATTGCTGAGATCAGCCAAACAAGGAAGGGAACAATATATTTGCCGGGAGACCTTCCATTCGTTACTTCAGAAGACATCAATTCAGTAATCGATCGGTCAGAAAATGGCAATTTTGCAGTGTTGGTTGAATCTGAGTCTGATGGTGGTACGAACTGCGTACTTTTCCCATATCAAACTAAACTAATTCCTTTGCTGGGTTCAGATAGTTATAAAAGGCATTGCGGGTACGCGGTAAACCATGGGATTCTCTTTGAATCGATTAGTCCCGCAGGATTACTGATAGATCTCGATACGGTGGATGATTTAAAAAAATGCCAGCGCAGAGAAAAGGGATTCTTAGAGAATGTTGGAATTATTTGAAAGTATTTGGTTAAAGTGGGTTTGAGTATGACTAAATTAGGTGTGTTACTTCCTACAAGGGGATTGTTGATGACGGATGGTCCTCCTACTAATATAAATGAAATCATTGAGATGGCGGAAGCCGTAGAGGCTTCCGCCATTGATTCTGTTTGGGTGGGGGATAGTTTAACTGCAAAACCNAGATTGGAACCTTTCACGGCTTTATCGGCTATAGCTGCTAGGACAAAAAATATACGACTGGGTACAGCTGTGTTACTTTCTTCGTTAAGGCATCCTGTCCAGCTTGCTCATGTAGCGACAACTTTGGATTTGATATCAGAAGGCAGGCTTGTGCTGGGCATGGGGGTTGGCGGAGCCTTTAATGAGGCTCAAAGGCAGGAGTGGCATAACGTAGGAGTGGATCCTCGAAAGAGGGCTGGAAGGTTTGAAGAGTCCCTCAAAATTTTTAAACCCTTAACCAGAGGAGAGACAGTCACGTTTTCTGGGAAGCATTTTGATGTAAAAGATATTTCCATTAAACCGGTTTCCCCTCAAGACAACGGGGTACCAGTTTTGGTCGCTGCCCATGGACGTTCAAAATTGGAGAGACAGTATGAACGGGTTCTTCTTGGTGACGGGATAATCTCGATCTCAGATTTTCCAGATGAATATGAGATGGCTCTAAAGAAAGTGTCCCAATATTGCGACCAGAGGGGTACTCCGTTTAAAAAACTAGAAAAAAGCTTTTATATGACAGTGAATATCGGAGATAAAAAAGAAAAGTTGACCGAGGAAGCAGACCGGTTTCTAAAATTATATTACGGGGTGAATATATGGCAGGAAAGATGGGGCCCTTGGGGAACCGCTGAAGAGGTCTTGACCAGAATAAAAAGCTATGAAAATGTCGGTGCCGAAACAATTATTGTTAGGTTTGCCTCATTTGACCAAGCTAGGCAACTTGAACTGTTTTTGAATGAGGTCGTGGCCTACTTATAAGAGATATAATCGATTAAGGTTTCACTAACCGGCCACCATTGTTTCAAAGTCGCGCTCTGAAATTATTTGTACTCCAAAATTAGTAGCTTCAGCTAGTTTTGAACCTCCATCTTGTCCGGCTAATAAATAATCTGTGCTTTTAGAAACTGAACTACTAACCTTTCCTCCGTATTTTTTAATTAGATCTTGGATTTCCGTCCTGCTGTAATTCTCTAGTCTTCCTGTGACTACAAACCGAAGATCTGACAGTAAAGGAATGCCCTCAGACTGGGTAACGGTTCCAGATACCATATTTACTCCCGCAGACCGTAATTTCTCGAGAACATTAAGATTGTCAGGGTTACTAAAATACTCAGTAATACTTTCAGATATTTTTGGACCAATAGAAGGAGTATTCAGGAGGGTTTCTTGATTACAGGCAACTAAATTATCGATAGAGGCAAATTGATTCAATAATAAAGATGATATTTCTGACCCAACATGCGGTATGCCTAAAGAGGTCAATAACCTTTCAGGAGGTNGTTTCTTACTTTCTTTTATAGCTATAAGGAGGTTATCAACACTCTTTTTACCCATCCGATCTAGTTGTTCAAGTTTTTCCCNTTGTAGAAAATATATATCTGCTACGTCTTTAATGAGTCCGCTTTGTATTAAGGAAATACCCACTTTTCCCCCCATGCCTTCAATATCCATAGCACTTTTGCTTACAAAGTATTCAATGAGCCTTTCCAACTGTGCCGGGCAAGTAGAGTTTGTGCAGTAGGTAGCTGCTTCATCTTTCCTATTCGCCAATATAGCACCGCAGCTGGGGCACATTCTCGGCATTGAGAAAGATGTTTCGGTACCGGTTCTTTTATCTTTATCACTTCTGACTATCTGCGGTATGACCTCTCCTGCTCTTTCCACTACAACCCAGTCTCCAATTCTCAGATCTTTGGATTCTATATAGTCCGCATTGTGCAAAGTTGCCTGTTTTATAATGACCCCTCCGACTTCCACGGGATCAAGTATGGCATAAGGGTTTATGCTTCCAGTTCTTCCTACATTTAGCTTTATGTCTAAGAGTCTTGTCTGTGCCTGAACAGCCGGAAATTTATAAGCTGTCGCCCACCTCGGTTGTCTTCCTATAGTTCCTAAATGTTGTTGGTAATCTAGCCGGTTTACCTTCACAACGATTCCGTCACAGTCATAATCTAACGACCCAAGGCTGTGGATCCAACGGGCATGGTATTCGATGACCTCTTGCGTATCTTTTGCTAAAACATTATTAGGGTTTATTTTGAACCCGAGGCTTTTCAGATAATTCAAGGTCTNAAGTTGTGTGTTGAGGCTGTGGTCGCCATCAGTTTGTGCTAATGAATATATGAAAATATCGAGAGGTCTGCCAGCTGTCACATTGGAATCTAATTGTCGCAAGGAGCCGGCAGCNGTGTTTCGAGGATTAGCATAGGTTTGAAGTCCTTCCCGATCTCTACGTGCGTTAAATTTATCAAATTCAGATTTCGGGAAATAAACCTCACCCCTAACTTCAAGGGTTTGTGGAAATTCTCCTTGTAATTGTAGTGGGATGCTATTGATGGTTTTAAGGTTTAAGGTTATATCCTCTCCTGCCATTCCATTTCCTCGCGTCGCACCTTGGATAAATAAACCATTCTCGTATCGTAATGATACTGCTAGTCCATCATATTTGAGTTCACAGACCATTTCAAAATTTGTATCATCTAACATGGCGTAAAGTCGGTGGTACCATGCTGTTAAGTCATCATCTGAGAAGGCGTTTGAAAGGCTAAGCATCGGTATTTCATGCGATATTTCTGAAAACCCAATAAGTGGTTCCGCACCTACTCTTTGTGTGGGAGATTGGTTTGTAATTAGATCTGGGAAGCTATTTTCTATGCCTCGTAGTTCTGACATCAGTTTGTCATATTGACCATCTCCAATTTCAGGGATATTTTCGACGAAATATAGGTAATTATGACGGTCTATTACCGTCCTTAAGTGGGTTATTCTATTTTCGGCTTCTTTTCTATCCATAAATTCCCGATCGGAGGTTTGGTTACTTCATAGTAACTTGATGGAAAAAAGTGCTCAAGGGCTCATANAGAAACATCAGTTCCTTTTCCTCAGCTAGACTGCAAAATTAGCAGAAGATATACTCATTGAGGAGATAGAGTTATTTCTCCTTTAATTTTTGTCAAAACTAGAGGCCNACTAAGCACTTGCCGTACGCTCAAAATATTCAAGATTTTGTAAATCAATATTCCGCCCTACAAGCTATCGGGAATACNCCATTGGTTAAACTGGATCTTCCGTGGGATATNGGTAATNCTTGTATCCACGCTAAGTTTGAACAGTTAAATCCNGGCGGGTCGATTAAAGACAGGCCGGTATTACGGATGCTAGCGGAAGCNGTAATTTCCGGAAAATTGAAGCAAGGCAAAACTATCCTTGATGCTACGTCGGGCAATGCCGGGATAGCATATGCGATGGTTGGAGCGATTTTGGGATTTCCGGTTGAGTTGGTGATGCCAGAAAATGCCAGTGAAGAAAGGAAAAAGAGATTAAAGGCCCATGGTGCCAATCTTATATTTACCGATGCACAGCTAGGATACGATGAAGCCTTATATGAGGTTAAAAGAAGATACGCTAAAAACCCCGATAAATATTTTTACTGTGACCAATATAGCAACAGCAATAANCCATTGGCCCATTATGAAACTACGGCTGTAGAACTTTTGGAGCAGGCTCCTTTTATTACTCATTTTGTTGGTGGGGTCGGCACTGGAGGAACTATTAGCGGTATTGGTCGAAGGTTGAAAGAAACGAATCCGTCAATACAGGTGATTTGTATAGACTTTGAAGAATGGCCTGGAGTGGAAGGACTAAAACCGTTAAGCGAGGGGCATATTATCCCTGAGACTTTTGATAGTTCGGTGGTAGATCGTATGATTAACGTGGATGTTGTAGAAGGATATGAAATATCCAATGAATTGGCAAAGAGGGGAATTTTCGTAGGTCAGTCATCGGGGGCTTATTTGCTTGGTGCNAAGCAAGTGGCNGAGGAAATCAGATCTGGCCATNTAGTGACTATTTTCAATGATATCGGTGAACGATATTTTTCAACTTCCATGTGGGGATGAGTTAAACGTTTTCTACGGTTTTAAATATTTTGGCAGGATATTTTTCCTGATTCCTATGCGAGTTACAGTCTAGAAAGATATTGTCCAGCAATGTCGATTCCAACCAAGCCGCTATAGGCGTCTAGCAGTCTCGAAGTTATAGGGCCTGGGACCANTACTGAATCTCCGATGTTAGCTCCGTTAATNGATGATACAGGACAGATGCAAAAGCTAGTTGAGGTAACGAAGGCTTCATCGGCAGTGTAGGCATCATACAAATCGATATCTGCTTCCCTAGTTTCAATACCGAGTTCTTGCGCAAGTTCAATAGTGGTAGATCTGCTGATACCTGCTAAGACAAACTGTTCCCTAGGGGTCACCACCACCCCGTCTTTCACTATAAAAAAGTTGCTTCCCGGNCCCTCACAAAGATTTCCATTCATGTCTAAAAGAATTGGCCACCCATCTGGATTTTTGTCTTTCACTTCAAATTCTGCTTGAACAAGATTGGCGTAATTTTGTATTTTGGCTCTNGGGCTTAGAACCTCTGGNGGTGTTCTACGCACGGACGGNACAACTACGGGCATTCCGTCCCTATAATACTTTGCGCGTGCTTTAAAGGGGAGTGGGACAGTTTCTACTATTACTGTTGGAGCTTCTCCGTCTGGGCTAGATACTCCCCTAGAAACCCTTTGTGTGACCCAATAATCGTCGTCGTCGTTAATAAGGGGAAGATTAGTTTCAAGAATCTCCATAGTTATCCGAGCCATTTCAGTACGAGGCATTCCGGGATCCAGTCGAGCATACTTAAGAGAGTTATAAAACCGATTAAGGTGTTCTTCTAGTTTGAAGATCCGATGTTTGAAGGTGCGGGTGGTATCAAATACAGAATATCCTTGTAGAAATCCTCGATCATGAATTGAGATGGAAGCGAGGNTTTCCTGTACTATTTNACCGTTTACATAAGCTACTCTTTCCGATANCATGATNAANCTCCAGTCGTGAATACACCCTTTTNTAACGATGCCNTCATCAGATCACAGATCATACCGGNTGGTCCAGTTNTTTCCAAACATAACCAACTTAGATATCTAAGTTAGTCACTTCCAGAGCGTGAGTTTGGATGAANTTTCTCCTCGGTGCCACTTCATCTCCCATTAGTACAGTNAANGTATCATCTGCTANAACTGCATCAGCCACACNAACCTGCAACAACGTACGACTATCAGGATTCATAGTGGTGTCCCACAGCTGATCAGAGTTCATTTCACCCAAGCCTTTGTAACGTTGGATATGAACATTTCTTTTTCCATCCAGTTGCCCAAGAACTTCTTCTCTTTCNGCATCTGTATAAACATACTGGTCTTTTCTCCCAACGGATATTTTGTACAGGGGAGGCTGAGCGATGTATAGGTGCCCGTGATGAATCAGTTCTGGCATGTGCCGGAAGAAAAAAGTCAGAAGTAGAGTACGTATGTGAGAGCCATCAACATCCGCATCACACATGATAATTACNCGGTGATATCTGAGTTTCTCAACNTCGAAATCTTCATCAAGNCCGGCCCCTATTGCTGTAATCATTGACCTGATGGCATCGTGTTCNACTATCTTATCNGCTCTAGCTTTTTCTACATTTAGGATTTTTCCCCACAGGGGTAGAATTGCTTGGAATCTTCTATTTCGGCCCATCTTTGCTGTACCGCCAGCTGAATCTCCTTCTACCAAGTAGATTTCACAAAGTGCNGGGTTNTTTTCGGAGCAATCAGCGAGTTTTCCNGGGAGNCCACCGCCATCCATAGCATTTTTACGGATAATTAACTCTCTGGCTTTTCTGGCAGCCTCTCTCGCCCGTTGTGAGGTCATGCATTTGTCNATAATTGCCTTTGCCTCTTTAGGATTGTCCTCTAGGAATATTTGTAAGGCCTCTCCTAATACGGTCTCCACCTGAGTNCTTGCTTCTGGNTTTCCGAGTTTGTTTTTTGTCTGTCCCTCAAATTGAGGATCTTTCAGTTTGACACTAATTACNGCTGTGATGCCTTCTCTTGTGTCCTCTCCGGCAAGATTNGGTTCATTATCNTTGATGAGTTTTGACTTCCTTCCAAAGTCATTTAACACTCGGGTTAGGGCTGACCTGAAACCGGTAACATGGGTCCCGCCATCTTCAGTGTTTATACAGTTTGCGAAGGCATATACGAACTCACTGTAGGTATCGTTGTATTGAAGGGCAACCTCAACTTTGGTACCCTCAAAATCTTTTTCTACGTAGATAGGTTCCTCGTGAACTACACCTCTTTTTTGATTAAGACCTCTAACAAAACTAGATATACCTCCATCAAAATAGTAGGTTACTTCGTTATTCGGCCACCGGTTGGAGTGCCAGTCACTTTTAAAAGAAATTTCCAGACCTTTATTAAGGTATGCCATTTCCTTGAACCTGTTGGAAAGAACGTCAAAATCAAAGACTAGGGCACCAAATATATCNGTGTCTGGCATGAATTCAATGGTGGTACCAGTTTCACTGTTTTCGCCATCCGGATCGTTTTCTGAGGTCATTTCAGTCTGAGTGATGCCCCTGGAATATTCTTGCCGAAATATCTTCTNTTCTCTGTAAACGGAAACTTTTACCCATTCAGATAAAGCATTTACAACCGAGGCACCGACTCCGTGTAATCCACCTGAAACCGCGTATGCTTTGCCTCCAAATTTTCCACCAGCATGCAGCGTGGTCATAACAGTTTCCACGGCGGTCATTCCTGTTGCTTGATGTTTATCGACGGGGATTCCGCGTCCGTCATCAGTAACTAATATAGATCCATCTTCCTGAATAACTATATTTACTGAGCTGGAGTATCCGCCCATAAATTCATCAACACTATTATCGACAATTTCGTATATTAGATGGTGAAGGCCTCTTTGATCCGTGCTTCCAATGTACATACCCGGTCTTTTGCGGACCGCTTCCATGCCTTCAAGGACTTGAATATCACTTGCAGAATATTGATCGTCATTTTGGGGTTTCAAAGTTGCCATTTGCGAATCTCCCTAAAAAGAGCCTATTGAGCCGGTTATAGATCTGCTTGCACCTACGGATGCGTTCTTTGTAAAAATAGGGCGGAGGATTGCCGTCTCTGAGACGAATATGCGGGCACGTATGCCCAGTCTGATTGGTTGATGTAGTAACCATGAGAAAGTCTCTAATTTCACGATTTTAATTCTAGCAGAATCATGATGGTTTACTCAAGCGTAATTTGTTCCTAATCTTAGCCAAAATATTTACCCGAATTTGGAGTATCTGTATTGCTATTGACTTAATTGATAGAATTGGTCTTCGCAGCCAACCTTTAAAGAGATGGTGAGCCTTGAAGAAATNTATTTTTATGCGGATGGAAAATGATTTATTAAAGGCCTGCTATTTTCAAAGAAAGCAGGCTTTATTTTTTGGTATGAAAATATGAACAATAGCATTACAGACATTCCGGGTATCGCGGTGGGGCATTGGACTAACCTAGAGGCCATAACGGGGTGTACAGCTATNTTGTGCCCNACAGGCTCTTTGGGNGGAGTATCAGTTCGGGGGGCTTCACCTGGTACCAGAGAGACTGATGTACTAAGCCCGTCCAATCGTGTAGATGAAATTCATGCAATTATGCTTTCAGGAGGTAGTGCTTATGGTTTAGCAGCAGCAGATGGGGCAATGCGCTACCTAGAGGGAAAAGGAATTGGAGTAAAAGTAGGTGGTAGTGTAGTTCCTATAGTCCCATCAGCAATTTTATTCGATTTAGGAATAGGGGAAAGCAAAGTGCGCCCGGATTCAGAAAGCGGATATCATGCCTGTGTATTTGCTTCCCCAGATCCTGTAGAACAAGGGTGTGTCGGAGCTGGTACGGGTGCAACCGTGGGGAAAACCCAGGGACCAGAAAGATCCGTGAAAGGTGGACTAGGCTCAGCCAGCATTGATTTGGGTGAAGGTTTATTAGTGGGTGCACTGGTTGTTGTAAATGCTATAGGGAGTGTACATGACCCGGAAAATGGATCATTGATAGCTGGGCCTAGAGGTAACAAATCTATGTCTAGTTCAATCGATGACTTAATATCTGGCAATTCCTTCAAGTTGCCAGACATTAATGGAAATACCACCATCGGTGTTGTTGCAACTAACGCAAAATTGACCAAAGCTCAGGCTGCTCGAATGGCTGCCAGTTCGCATGATGGTTTGGCTTTGGCTATCAGACCATCTCATCTAATTGGTGATGGTGACACGATGTTCTCTATATCCACAGGAGAGCAAGGTGGCATCGACGGATATGGTGATATGAATCGCATTATCGCGGGAGCTATTCAAACTGTGTCATTAGCGATACTGAATGCCATTAATTTCGCTGAAACTATGGGTGGAGTTCCTTCGGTCAAAGATTTGTAACATCAGAATCAATAATTTGTGTAGCTGTGAATGTCGGAACTGCCGGACTTATTGGTAACGTAATTTTAAAATAGAGATAAATTTTTGTCAGACTCTGGCTTTATAATGTCTGCTATTGTTCGATAAAAGGGTAATTTTAAAAGGTTAGGTTCTCATGCGCGTGTTGCTAACAAACGATGATGGAATACATTCTCCGGGACTGTGGGCGATAGCCAAGTCTTTGGAGAAAATAGCAGATCTTACTGTGGTTGTTCCGGACAGAGACCAGAGCGGCAAAGGCGCTTCCATGACTTTGTTAAGTCCTTTAACAGTGGAGAAAATTGATACCCCACAAAACATGAAATGCCCCACATATACAGTGGATGGTACCCCAGGGGACTGTGTCATCATGGCGTGTGAGTCTTTGTGCCATGATCCTATTGACTTAATTGTTTCAGGAATAAACCAAGGTGCAAATATGGGGCTAGATGTTTTTAATTCTGGTACCTTTGGGGCGGCTTTACACGGATTTTTTCGGGGAATAAATTCTATTGCCTTATCTGTCTTTTATAAGCAGGACGTCATATATTCCCCTGCTGCCCTGATTGGAGCAGAAATAGCTAAAGTAATACACAGCCAAAATTTCGGGTCGCCAGTGCTGCTAAATGTGAATCTTCCAGCCTGTGACTTAAAAAATATTAAAGGTGTTGACCTAACGGAATTAGGGCCAAAGGCCTATCTAGAAAACGTCGAAACCGTAGAGAGTGGCAGAAGAACATTCCACTGGCTACGTCATAACAAACCTCTGGAAGTGGAACAACGAAAGGGAACTGATGTTTGGTCCATAAACCATGACAGGGCTTCAATCACCGTGGTTAACCCCTACCTAACGACTGATAATAAGACTGAATTAGGTCATTCAGTGTTGAAAAGTTCACTTGACCGTCTAGGCCTAGCCGGAACGGACTAATTTTAAGAGGGACCGTATCCAGGAATTGTATGCTTTATCAGAAACTCTTCGTTCAAATTGAGACCCAATCCCGGTGCATCGGGAACGTATAAATTTCCCTCTCGAATATCCAATGGCTTGTCTATTAGGCAGTCATATCCGCTTAGATCGTACCTTATGGTCTCTAATTTATAGAAATTCGGGATGGTCATAGATACCTGTGCGCCGGCCATTATGTTAATGGGACCACTGGCGTCATGCGGCGATACCGGTATGTAATATGCCTCAGCCATGGTAGCAATTTTCTTTAATTCTGATATTCCTCCAGTCCAAGTAACATCTGGCATTACATAATCTGCCAGATTTTTTTCAAACACTGGTATGAACTCAAATCTAGTGTGGAGTCTTTCCCCTACACTGATTCTTACGTTGGTGCTGTCTCTCACTTGTTGTAAGGCGTGGTAACTTTCCACTGGAACGGGTTCTTCAAACCAATGTATATCGTATGCTGAAAGACGATTGGCTAAGTCTATCGCCGTAGGGACATTAAATTTTCCATGAGCGTCAATAAGTATCTCAATATCTGGACCAACTGCGTCTCGAATTTCTGCCGTAATTTGTTCGGCCCGATAGGCACCTTCTGGGCTAATTTCCCCATCTAAATACCCGATGTTCCCACCATTATAGCCATCCCATGAAGAGTGCATCATTGGGTCCATTTTGAAGGCAGTATGCCCTGATTCAACAATCTCCTTAGCATTTTCGATTGCCAGGGCAATGTCTTCGCTAGGTTCTGGTGGGTGGGTGTAGAGAGGTATTTCATTTCTAACTGACCCTCCTAAAAGTTGGTATACAGGCAGATTCACGGATTTACCAAAGATGTCCCACAAGGCAATATCAATTCCACTAATTGCTGCCGTCGTTGCTCCTCTAGTACCGGTATAAGTAAAAAGCCTAAAGGTGCGAGTCCAAATTTCTTCAATTTTTGTTGGATCCCATCCTATTAGGAAATCCTTCAATTCCATGACATATTTTTGAATTGCCCGATTGCCGACACTACCTGGATAATTAGTGATTTCACCCCAACCGGTAATTCCTTCATCCGTATCAATCTGGACGAAGACAAATTCACGTTCGATAGAGGATCTGGGTCTATCTTTTCCAGGTCGGTCATCCCAGTCCATTTTAATTAGATAGCTTTTCACATCGGTAATTTTCATTTTCAATCCTTCTGTTGCCTTAAATAGGTCCTTTCCTACGGCCACCATCGTAGCTTAATCGTTAAAGGTATATCATGAATCAGTAATATTTAATGTGATAATGAATGCCTTTACCAAATTCTAACCCTAGTCCTAACAAATTTATCGACTCTTTCCCCTTTTTTTATGGATGGGTCATTTTATTTGTAGCGGCTTTAGCTCATTTTGCTTCAGCACCAGGCCAGACATACGTTTCATCAATTTTTATTGATCCGATGATTGATGATCTCGGTTGGTCACGCACCACCTTTTCTGGCCTATACACAGGGGGGTCCATGGCAGCAGCAGTATTCATGATTGCTGTTGGGAAAATGCTAGATAAATATGGTGCGAGAAAAACTTTGTCGGTCTTATGTTTGATGATGTGTATGGCTACTATTTGGATGAGTGGAGTTGATTCTAGGTGGAAGTTGTTTCTTGGTTATGCCATGCTGCGAACTATTGGTCAAGGTTCCTTTGGACTAGTAGCCACCACTATGGTTTCGACTTGGTTTATCCGGATAAGAGGTCGTGCAACTGCGATATCTTCAATTGGGGGAGCCGCGAGTCTTGCAGTTTTCCCCTTTATAGTACATTTGTTAATTGAACGCTTTGATTGGCGAAGTACGTGGTTTATTTTAGGTATTGTCGTTCTGGTTGTTCTTTTTATTCCTGCTCTTACCCTCATTAGAAGGAGTCCGGAGGCAGTCGGACTTAAACCAGATGGGACTGATCATAAAGGTACAAAAAGTGGTGATGAATTAGGAAAAGAGGGAGCCGAAACCAACTTCACTTTGCTTGAAGCACTGAAGACAAGATCGTTGTGGATGTTGGTGTTTGGAAGCACTGCGATGCCGTTAATAATGACAGGTCTTATGTTTCATCATGTCTCTATTCTTGGTTCGAAAGGAATTTCACCGGGCTTGGCAGCTGTCACAATGGGGTTGTTTGGGCCCTTAGTATTTCTTGGAAGCCTAGGTTGCGGTTATCTCGCCGATAGAATTCCGAACAGATTTTTGCTAGCTGCAGGCCAGCTTATTCTCATAATGGCAATGCTTTGGACCATAATAATATCTGCACCATGGCAGGCAATAATTTATATAGTTTTGGCTTCAGTAAGCATGTCTTTAATGAGTACCCCTAATACGGTTATTTGGGCTAACTATTTTGGAAGGGCTTACCTGGGAAGTATCAGGGGATTTGCATCTACAGTTATGGTGGCTTTTTCGGCTATGGGTGCTTTACCATTTGGATTCATATATGACAGGACGGGATCATATAATGATGCGATCTTTGTATTATTGATTCTGCCTGTAATAGCTGGAATAGCTTATATGCTGGCTTTGGAACCCAAAGTTAAACCCCAATTGTTCTTAAAAGTGCGTTGTTAGTTGCATCAATGAGGTAAAGGCTTTATCAAAGTTTTCTTCAAATAGTTTTTTGCTCCATACCCAATCCGTTTTTTCCGTGAGGTCATGAGTGTCAGAAACTACGAATAAACCGACAGCTGGAATCGTCAAGTATTTGCAGAGGGCAAAAACAGCAGACATTTCCATGTCGACGCCTAGTATCCCGTCTTTTCTCCAGGTGAGTTCTGTTTCAATCGTTTGTCTATATGGCGCGTCGGTACTTACTGTTTTGCCTGCACGATATGGGAGATTATATTTAGCAAGATGTTTGGTAAGACTTTGTAACATATCGCAGTTCGGTGCGGCAGCTGCATCTGGAGGAAGATAGTGAAAAGATGTTCCCTCCTCCCTTTCACACAATGTTGGTAAAACTATATCCCCTACATGCAGAGAACTATCCACAGCACCACAGAGGCCTAGTACAAAAATTCGTTTTACTCCCCTTGAAACGGCTGTTTGGATCGCGCTTACTCCTATTGGAGCGCTTATGGCGCCTTCTATGGCGACCAGATCGCGGTTGCTGTGACTTTTATAGAGGATTGATTCCCCGCCGAAAAATTGAAGCAGATCTGAGTCTTGATAAAGCACATTAGTCTTAACGAAATTTTTCAAAAAGTTTTGCGAGAATATCACCAATAGATTTGGAGGTAAATCCAATGCTGTTTTATCTTGTAGTTCGGGTCTTATTACACATTGTGATTTATCTTCTGGATTAAACCATTTTTCTCTACTCATGTAAGATCAAATTTCATTTAAGGCCCAGGATTTCACTAAATGATGAGCAATCGCTATTTTCATGGGTACTTTTAGTACTTCGCTGTCATTTTCAAGGGCTGAGATGACATCTCTTCTATCAAACCATTTAACATCGGTCATTTCGTCCTCATCCATATTGATGTTTGTAGTAACTGCCTCTGCATGGCACCCTATCATTAAGGAGTAAGGTAAAGGCCAAGGTTGAGATGAATGGTATTTAACATTCTTAACCTCTATTCCAGCTTCTTCCATCACTTCTCGAGCGACGGCTTCTTCAATTGATTCGCCTTGATCGACAAACCCAGCTAATGCTGAATAGGTGTTAGTTCTTTGAAGTCTTCCTCTTGATTGTCCTAATAAACATTTATCACCATCATGAACCACGACTATTATGACTGGATCGGTTCTCGGAAAATGATCAGTACCGCATCCGGTACAATTTCGCACTTGGCCAGCTCTTTTCATTTGGGTTTTTGATCCGCAAGCCGAACAGAATTTGTACCGTTGGTGCCAGTAGACTTGTATCCTTGCTTGAGCGGCGATTCCTGCCTCCTTCGGATCTAAAAATTCACCACATGACCTAACGTCGACGAATCTTAGTGAAGGGTTTAAGCTCCTAATCACCGCATCTGAAAAGCGATCAGTCGATACTTCTATTGCGAAGTGATATATATCGTCCAATATGCCTAAGAAAATAGGCTCTGATTTGCACGCGAATTCATCCAGCTGAACCCGTGATAGCCAAAATAGATTGGATTCCGTTCCTGTATTGACCAGTAAATTAAGTTCCCTTAAAGGTAAAAAACGACTTTGCGGGTCGGCCATCATACTGTTTATTGCAGATTCATCTCTTCTTTCTTTTTCTCCCCTATTTAGGGGATTCCTTGCAAATACGTGCCCGTACCCATGTGTGGTCATAAAAACTCCTAAAGTCGGATATTAAGTTATTAGAACACATTCTTGTTGTAAAAGTGGGTTTGTTTTTTGTCAGATACTTTCTTAAGTTTTTTATTCTGTCGTCTAAGGGGCAGTTGTTTTGATTGACACCCTTGATGGTGTGAACACAGAATAGGGTGACAATAACGAAATCTAAGGATGTAAGGAGACTAACCAATGATATATGAAACTCGGATTTATGAGACTCATCCTGGTAAGTTGCCAGCCCTCAATGATAGATTCCGTAACCACACTATGAGGATTTTTGAAAAATATGGAATAAAAAATATTGGATATTGGACCTCAGAGGTTGGTGAATATAGTGATAGATTGACCTACATAGTTGCTTTTGAAGATCAAGGGCATAGGGAGAAAGCTTGGAATGACTTTAGGAATGATGTTGAGTGGAACAAGGTAAGGACTGAGTCAGAATTGGAGGGACCAATAGTAAAAAGAGTGTTCAATAATTTGCTGACACCGACCGACTATTCTCCTTTGCAATAGCTTGTGAATCGATATTGACCTCAGACAAAAAAATTAGACCCCAACAGTGGTGGCAATCTTTCCAGTTCAAAGATTTTAGATATTTGTGGGTGTCCACTTTTTTCCAATCTATTGGGTTTGGTATGGACAATGTAGCCCTTGGCTGGATTGTTTTTGAGAAAACTGATTCTGCATTCATGGTTGGGCTGGCAGCAGCTCTTAGGATGGTGCCACTTTTTCTACTCGGTGTTTTTTCTGGCCTGATTGCTGATAATGTCGAAAGACGAATATTCCTTCGCATATTTACTATTGTAGGTGGGGGCCTTATGGCCTTGCTTGGCGTGCTCCTAATCATTGGTTACGACCAAATATGGATCATCATTGCAATTGCCACTATTACCGGAGCCACATTTGCATTTGTTCTTACTTTGAGGCAGGCATACACCTTCGATATTGTAGGGGCTTCCCTTTCATTGAATGGTTTGTCTATGTTGCAAATAGCGTCTCAAACGGGAGGGGTTTTTGGGGCTTTGATCTCCGGAATATTGATATCTAAGTTGGGGGCAGGACCACAATTTGTCGTCATAGGCTTGATGTACCTGATTTCATTTTTAGTTCTGTTTGGAGCATCTGAGTCAGGCCAAGCAGCCTCTAGAAGGAGAGAGAGTCTTAATTCCAATTTTAAGGGATACATTGATCTCATAAAAGAATATCCAGTTTTACTTATCTTGATGTGTTTGGCCTCAATTACCGAAATATTTGGTTTCACTCATATGAGTTTAATCCCAGTTTTTGCCAAGGAGGTTTTATCTGTTGGACCAATTGGGTTGGGAATTTTGACTGCTATTCGCCAAGTTGGTGGGTTTTTGGGTCTTTTTGCGTTGGCTTTGTTAGGAGATTACAACAAAAAAGGACAGCTAATGTTTTACATAGTCGTTTTTTTTGGTGTAGGTCAGATCTTTTTGTCATTTGCAGATAACTTGTATCTGTTTGCAATTTTCCTATTGTTTGTAAATGCCTGCGCTATGTCTGTTGACACTTTGTACAAAACGTTGATGCAGCAAAATGTTCCGAATGAGCAACGAGGCAGGGCTATGGGATCATGGGTTTTAAGTATTGGAACAGCCCCTATAGGGCACCTCGGGATTGGCGGAATTGCAACAGCTTTTGGAGCTCCAATGGCTGTCTTGTTTAACGGAGTTATGCTTACTGCCGCAGGAATTTCGACCTTTATCTGCCTACCAAAAATTAGGAAATTGCCTTAAAGGGCAAGTAAATTTTCAGCTATACCATTAAAGAAGTAGGGCTTTGCAATAGGCGTTTTACTTCTATTAAAAATTGGGCCCCTTCAGCTCCATCTACGATTCTATGATCAGCAGAAATAGTAGCTGTCATAACCTGGCCAACTGTTATTTCTCCGTCAACAACTATCGGTTTCTCCGATACGGTACCTACGGCCAATACTGCGCTTTGAGGCGGATGTATTATTGCAACGAAACTGCTGACATCAAACATTCCCAGGTTACTAATAGCGAATGTGCCGCCAGTGTATTCTTGGGAGCTCAGGCTACCATTTGACGATCTTTCGGCCAAATTTTTGATCATCTGGGATACTTGCCTCAGTGATTTTTCGCCACAGTCTATAATGGCCGGAACTATCAATCCTTCATCATCTGCGATTGCTACGGCTATGTTTATTTTATCGTTGTACTGAATCCCATCGTCCTGATAGTAAGCGTTGAATTTGGGATATTTCTGTAAAGCTTGAATACACGCTTTCACAATTAAGTCATTTACTGTCAATCTAACGCCATCATCTTTTAGTTGGTCATTAATTTGTTTTCGAAGAGACATAGCAGTGGTCATATTTATTTCTGCTGAAACATAAAAGTGAGGTTTTTCAGTTTTACTTTTAACGGTCACTCTTGCTATTTGTTGACGCATCCTACTTATCGGCTGCTTTTCCCCTGGCATGGATGGAGCAGGTTCTGGTTCTACATTCGTGGTGACTGTCTCTTTGGGTATTGTTGTCTCCAATGAAACAGGGATAGTTGATTGTGAAGAAAGGTCTGGTTCATATTCCTCGAGATCTTTTTTTGTGATTCTGCCTCCTGGTCCTGAACCAGATACATTAGCAAGGCTTATGCCACGTTCCTCGGCTATGCGACGTGCAATAGGGGTAGCTAGTATTCGGCCTCTGGGTGGTCCACTAGTGACCTCTGCGGTTTCATGAAATGCCTTCGGCTCATCGGCATTGGCAGGGTCAGAATCTTCTGCTTCGGAATCTTTGGTCGCCGTTGTTTGTTCAATCAAGGTATCTGAGACACCGTCCACTTCCTCACCCGCATTGCCAACTACAGCTATGGTCTGGCCCACAGGCACTGTGGTCCCTTCCGGCGCTACTATCTTAAGAAGAACACCTTCTGAATCAGATTCAAATTCAACGACTGCTTTATCAGTTTCTATTTCTGCAACCGCTTCATTTCGAGTTACTATAGAACCCTCTTCTTTTAACCAGCGCACTACGGTGCCTTCCTCCATGTCGTATCCCATTTGGGGCATTTTTAATTCAGTGGCCATCTCTGACTCATCTCCATTACAGACCGAAGTTGTATTTAACTGATTCTACTATCCAATCTGAATTTGGGATCATAAGTTGTTCTATGTTTCTAGCGTAGGGCGCTGGC
>PAON01000030.1:0-19071 GCA_002708495.1 Dehalococcoidia bacterium
GAGTCGCCGCTAACTTTGAGCATGACTTTGACAATTATATGTACCTGCGCGTCTCAGCTACTCATGGCGTCACTGACCAGGTACAGACAGATTACGGCGACATTAACCTAGAGAGAGCAAGATATGCGCTTGATGTTGTTGATGACGGGCAGGGCGGCTATATGTGTGCCGATCAAATCGCCAGAATTTCAGGATGTGTCCCGTTTAATCCATTTGCGCTAAATGGTATTTCTAATGACGCTGTCGACTATTTGTCTGCAGATACGGGCTTGAAAGGAGAGGTTCAACAAACGGTCTTGAATGCAACTCTTTCTGGTGAGCTGGACTTTAGTGTGACAGACAATGTGATGAATATCGGATTTGCATCAGGTATTGAATACCGTGAAGAGAAGGGGCAGGAAACGCCTGATCCTTTAAGACAGGCAGGTATCGCCAGGGGGAATCAGATAGCAAAAACCAAAGGTTCATTTGATGTTGTTGATATTTTTGGTGAGTTAAATATTCCAATTGTTGAGCAGCTTAACATTAACCTTGCTGCTCGTTATGGTGATTACTCGTCCGTCGGAGAAACGTTCAACTGGACCGTAAATATTGATGCGCCGATTAGTGATTCTTTCAGATTACGTGGTGCTGTTGCTACTGCTGTGCGGGCTCCAAACGTAAGTGATTTGTTTGCGGGCGGTGCTGCTACCTCTGCCATCGTAACTGACCCTTGTAACGGAATCGATGCTGCATCTACTGGCAATATCGCAGAAAACTGCCGCTCTATTGATGCAATTCAGCGGCGTATTGATAACCAAGGAGCCTTCGTTCTTACTCAGGTTGAAAGTCAAAACACCTCAGGTTTACTGAGTGGCTCCGAAGATGTAGGCGAAGAAAAAGCAGATACCTTAACAGCTGGCTTCGTCTTTATTCCTGAACAAATTGATGGATTACAGCTATCTGTTGACTATTACAACATCGAAATTGACGATGCCATCGCCAAAACCGACAGAACGGTAATTCTCAACCGCTGCTATTCGCAATCTCCCTCTAACTTTGACCCTGACTGTGGAGGTCTGGTGCGTCGTGATGGCAGAACCGGTGCAGCCCTTGATGTCAATGCAGCGTCAGGTAATGAGAACAAGATAGAAACCGCAGGCGTAGATATTGATATCTCTTATGAAACTGCGCTGGGAAGTGGTGATTTGTATGTAGCCTTTAAAATCAAGGAACATGACTATTTTGTGAGAGATGGGATAAACATTAAATACAGGTTGCCTATAAACATAGCTCAAGCTTCCCTTGGAACTAAAATTGAAGTACCCACATTGGATGGTTACTATGAGATCGAAATTCCTCCAGGGACACAGACCGGACGTATTTTTAGGGTGAGAGGTAGAGGGGTGGCCCAACTTAGAGGTGATAGAAGGGGAGATTTATTGGTATTAATCGATGTAAGAATTCCAAAAAAATTGGATTCTCAGCAACAAAAATTAATGAATGAACTAGGAGAATCTCTGCCTGAAACTTTTGAAGATGATGAAGATAAGGGGATATTCGATAAATTCAGAAGCGCCTTTACCAATTGAAATGGCTTGAATTAAGTGTCGAGGCTCCTCCTGAATACGTTGAGCCGTTAAGTCATATTTTTTATAGGTATGGAGAAGGTGGCGTGGCAATTGAAAGCCTGGCAGGTTTCAATCCGGATGAAGGTGAAAACGCCCCCCAATTGCAAACCGTTAAAATAGTAACTTTTGTGCCTTTAGATGAATCAGCTAGGTCACGAAAGTCTAATATAGAAATCGCTGTTAGGTTAGTGGCTCATTTTGCAACTATCTCTGAAATAAAAGAGAGAGAAGTTGAGGAGGAAGACTGGGAATCCAATTGGAAGGAGTATTTTCATCCGATCCGGGTTGGATCTAACCTTGTCATATGCCCTACCTGGAGGGCTCATCAATCTTTGGATGACGACGTTTTAATAAAACTGGACCCAGGTATGGCTTTCGGAACTGGTCATCATCCAACAACCAGGATGTGTATGGAACTTCTTGAAACTCTCATCGTTGGTGGAGAGAAAGTGATTGATGTCGGTTGTGGCTCGGGAATTTTATCAATATCAGCGGCAAAGCTAGGCGCCGAAGATATTCTTGGTATCGAAATAGAGTCACGGTCGGTCGAAGTTGCCTTAGAAAATTGTGAATTAAATGGTATCTCTTCTCAAGTAACCATATTGAACGGATCTTTTCCTGAAATCAGAGTTGAAAATGCTAGCTTTGATGTTGCTCTGGCAAATATCGCCGCTAAAGTTGTGATAAATTTGTCCGAGTACATAGCAGGTGCAGTTGCGAATGGTGGAAGGCTGGTACTATCTGGGATTTTGAAAAGTTCTTTGGAGGACGTCGAAAAAGAATATTCTTTACATGGGGTACACTTCGATAAAGTTCTTGTTGATGGTGATTGGACAGCGGTGTTAGCTACCAAGAATGTAGCAACTGATGGGTAACTTGTGACCGAACTGGGTTGTTATGCATAGGTTTTTAATTGATCCATCTGACATACAAGATGGGAGAGTTCATTTTGCAGAAGAAATTTCTTTGCAAATGAAAAAAGTTTTGCGGCTTAGGAGTGGGAATGAAGTGGTGGTGTTTGATGGGGGTGGTGTGGACTACCAAGTTCGCTTGGAGGTAGTTGAAACCAAAACTAGTCTGGGTACTGTACTTTCGGCCAATGACTCACATAATGAACCAGGAATTTTCATTACCCTGTATCAAGCACTGATAAGATCTGAAAGGTACGAATATGCCTTACAAAAAGGGGTTGAAACTGGTATTTCACGGTTTGTCCCTTTTACATCGGAGAGGACTGAAGTTTCAATTCCAAGCCACTCTAAGATGGGCCGGTGGAGGCGAATAATAAAAGAAGCAGCTGAGCAGAGCGGTAGGTCTGTGGTGCCGCAACTATCAGACCCTATCTTATTTTCTAATATGATTAAGAACCTAAATTCTGTTGTGCTTATACCTTGGGAAGAAGAAAAAAACCAAAGCATTAGACAGATTTTATCCAAATTACGCCAGGATCCAAGGTTAGATGTGACATATGTTGATCTGATTATAGGTCCAGTAGGTGGATTCACCCCACAGGAGGTTTTGGATGCAGCAGATTATGGTGCAATTTCAGTTTCTTTAGGCAAGCGAATATTAAGGTCAGAAACTGCTGGAATAGTTGCGGCCGTTACGGTGTTATATGAATTTGATGATATTTAAATCAGGTCAATATTCGTTGAATAAAATCCTTGCCTGCATAGGCGAAATATAAACCTAGACATATGAGAAAGATACCGCAGCAGCGCACGATTACTTTATAGGTTGTGTCGCTCAAGAATTTTTTGCCTGAAGAAACCGTTAAAGCAACCATGGCATACCAGATTATGTCAGCGGATATGTGACCGGTATAAAAGGCGGCTACCCCAGCGGTTCCCGCTTCTCTTGATTCTTCTATGAAACTAAGGCCAACCGTAGCCCACCATACGAAAACATAGGGATTAGTTGCACTTAAAATTATTCCCGCCGAAATAGGTCCTCGACTAGAATCAGCATCAGATTTATCAACAATTGGTATGGCGGTCCCAACTGGGTTTTTTGACATTTCCCATCCCATCCAAAGTAGAAACAAACCACCCGCCGTCCCGATCACGAATTCTGCAATTTGATTGTTAAGAAGTTGGTCTAGCCCGAAGGTGAGTCCAATTACCAAAAACAACTCTAGCAGTGAGTGGCCTATCGCCGCCAAAGCTCCTGAAATGAATCCATGAGATAGACTTCTACTAATTTGTGTAAATAAGAACTGGCCCTGACCTTATTGCGCCGGAGAACCCTGTCAAAAGAGAGGCCGTAAATAGTTGTATTATATGCAAGTATCGAACCTAGGTCTCTGAAGTTAATGTTCTACCCATCAATTCCTCTCTAGCATCTCTCACCGACAAATTCTTAAACAAAATATTGTATACAGCTTGAGCAATTGGTAAATCAATATTCAGCCGATTAGCCACTGATACAACAGCTTTCGTTGTTTCTATACCCTCAGCCACGTTGTCCATAGATTTTTTAATTTGATCCAAAGGCATATCTTTGGCTAGCATTCTGCCGACTTGGTTATTGCGACTCAATCTCGACGAACAAGTTGCTATGAGATCTCCCATTCCGGCCAAGCCAGAAAAAGTAGATGGTTCAGCACCTATGGCACTACCGAAACGGGCCATTTCTGCAAGACCTCTAGTTATGATCGAAGCCTTTGTGTTATCTCCTAAGTTAAGTCCGTCACATATCCCGGCAGCGATCGCTGTTATATTTTTCAAGGCCCCGCATATTTCTACTCCTATTACGTCAGTGTTTGTGTACAAACGTAGGTGAGAACATTTAAGTATCGATTGAGCTGATTTTGCTGTTGTTAAATTAATAGAACATATTACTGATGAAGAAGGTTTACCAGCCAAGATTTCGTTAGATAAGTTGGGTCCAGAGAGGGCACATATGTTATCGGGCGAAAAATTGGGTATCTCTTCTTTTATTATTTCTGTCATTCTCATGCCAGAAGTAGATTCCAGACCTTTCGACGCACTTACTATGATGGTAGATGCAGAAACATAGCTTGATATGGCCCTGACATTTTCCCTCAAGCTCTGCGATGGTACTGCTATTATAAGTAAATCTGTTTTGGGAATAAGGTCTTGGGGTTTTGATGTTACTTCAAGGATATCTGGAAATGTGATCCCCGGTAGAAAACGTTTGTTTTCACGATGTTTTCGTAGTAGATCCGATTCTTCTTTAGTTCTTACTAGAAGAGAAACATGTTTCCCTTCTCCTGAATTAATTATGGCCAGAGTGGTGCCCCATGTAGTTGAGCCAATGATTGCTATATGGGCCATATGGTTGTGAGGTAGGCTATTAATATTTTAGTCACTGGGCACTCCGATTTTTCGCTCACTACCGTTTAGTAACCGAATTATATTGTCTTTATGTTTCAATATAGTCACCGCGGATCCTACCAGCCCAAATGCACAATACGATGGTTCAATATATCCCAAGATTGATAGTGTTGTTATTGCAATACCCCCGGATAGAGAACCAATTATAGATCCCAGAGATACATATCTTGTGAGTATCATAAATGGGAATGATAAAACACAAGCTATCAAACCAGACCAAGGGGACAGAACAATTAGAGCTGACCAGGCTGAAGCTACTCCCTTCCCTCCTCGAAAATTTGTGAATATCGGCCATATGTGTCCAAAAATCGCGGATAGCCCCATTATTGGATGTATCCAAGTAGGAATCCCAAAATCGTTAATATAAATCACTATCAACAACGGTAGCGCGGCTTTGGACATATCCAATGCGAAGGCCAATATACCCCAACGCCACCCGCAGGCCCGCATGACATTTGTTGCACCGGTGCTGCCGCTGGCGTATTGCCTAATGTCAATTCCTTTGACCATTTTTGTGATAATTAGACCAAAGGACACGGAACCCAATAAATAACTGAAAATAACAAGAGTTCCTCCCACTAAGTAAATGCTCATTGGTCAGGTTTCCTACTTCTGCCGCTAAACCGAAGTCTTAGTGGGCTTCCTTCGAATCCGAAATTTTCTCTCAAACTATTTTCCAAATAACGCTTATAGGAAAAATGAACCATGTTTGCGTGATTCACGAAAAAAGTGAAGCTGGGCGGGCTAGAACTATCCTGCAAGGCACTGTATATTTTCAGTTCCTTTTTCCCGTGTACTGGTGGCGGGTGGTTGGCAACCGCAGTCATGATCGTTCGCCTAACATTTGCTCGTGGAATAACTTTTGACCTTTCAGATTGAACTTTTATTGTAGTATCCAACATGTTTTTTATCCCGGACCCTGTCAACCCTGAAGTAAAGCAAATAGGAGCATATTGGGCGAATTTAAATTTGCTTCTCACCTGGTTGGCCATATCCTGTTGGGTTGTGGCAAGTTGATCTGATAGATCCCACTTGTTAACTAGAATGACAATTCCTTTGTGTGCCTCAAGAATATAATTGGCTACATGAGTGTCTTGGGCAGTGGCAAACTCCGAAGCGTCAATAACAAGGGCAGCGACATCACAGCGATCGATCGATTGAATTGAACGAAGCACACTATATTTCTCGATCCCGTATTCAATTTGCCCTCTACGCCGTATCCCAGCTGTGTCTATTAACTGAATATCCTTATCTTTATATTTTATGACTACATCTAGGCTATCTCGAGTNGTGCCGGCTGTTTTGCTGACAATAGCCCTATTTTCTCCAGATAAAGTATTGAGCAACATTGATTTTCCAACGTTTGTACGACCAACAATCGCCAAACCAAGGTCTGCCTCGGGTTCTGGGAAGAATTTATCGGCTGGGNAATGAGCTACTACCCTTTCCATCAAATCATCCAATCCCCTGTTGTGGTAGGCACTGATTGACACAGGATCCCCCATACCGAGAGAATACAGTTCTGAGGCCATATGGTCACGGATTTCGTTATCTGCCTTACTGGCCACAGCTACAACGGGCTTGCCGGTNTTCCGAAGGATATCNACGATATCTTGATCGTTTGATGTAACTCCATCTGATATATCTACCAATAGAATTACCACATCACACTCACCNATGGCGTAATGAATTTGTGATTTCACTTGATTCCAAATATCGTCATCAGGAAACAGGTCTAACCCTCCTGTGTCCACCAATATGAAAGGGTTCCCAGTCCAGTCGGTCTCCGAGATTATTCTGTCACGGGTTGTACCTGCAATGTCTGAGACTATCGACATTCTTTGCCCGATAAGGCGATTGAATAGAGTCGATTTCCCTACATTAGGTCGTCCAACAATCGCAACTATTGGTTTTTTGAGTTGCCCTGTTCCAGTTTGCATATCAGTTAGCCTAAATTTACAGATTTGTGTTTTTAATTGGAAATAAACACTGAGGGTTTAGCCTGAAACTAATTCAGATATTATGGTTTTTTGGGCATGAAGTCGATTTTCAGCTTGTTGGTATACAACAGAATTTTTATGGTCAAGCATGTTTTGTGAAATTTCCTCTCCCCTGTGGGCCGGCATATCATGCATGAATAGAAAGTCCGGTTTAGCGTATTCTACTAGGGATTCATTTACTTGGTATGGGGCAAAGGTCTCTAACCTTTCATTTTTTTCTTCCTCATCTCCCATACTCACCCAGACATCGGTGTATATCACATCAGCTTCTTTTGCAGCCTCTTCTGGTTCCGGAGTCCACATAAGCGTGGTGCCTTTGGTTTTAGAAATTTCTTGAGCCGACTTCCAAATTTCTATTGGTAATTGGTATTGTTCTGGGGAAGAAATAGAAAAATCCATCCCGGCATCTGAACAGGCTAGAGCTAAACTTCCTGCTATGTTGTTTCCGTCTCCTATGAAAGCTACCTTCAAACCTTCCAGTTTCCCTTTATGCTCGTATACCGTGAGACAGTCTCCCATGGCTTGGCAAGGATGGCCTTTATCGGAAAGGGCATTTATCACCGGTAAGTCAGTGTTATTTGCTAATTCTATTAAACTATTATGTGAAAAAACTCGAGCAACTATACAATCCACCAATCTGTCTAAGACCCTAGCTACATCTGCTACAGGTTCCCTCACACCTAACCCAATCTCTGCATTGCTTAAAAATATACATGAGCCGCCCATTTGTTTAACCCCCACTTCAAAGCTAACCCTAGTCCTGAGTGAGGGCTTTTCGAATAGCAAGGCCACAGTTTTGTTTGCCAGTACTTGTGGAGGTGAGGATTTCTTCATTAAATCCGCTTTTCGCACCAAATCAATAACCCCTCCCGGTTCCAAATCATGAATTGTCAAAAAGTCTTTGCCTATCATTCAGCTTTCTCCCTATTCTTTTTGGGTATTGATCCGGCTTTTTATTTTTAGAACGATAGCAGAAATTCTGATCCGATTTAAGGATTTACAGCTACTACTAAATACTTTCTAGGAATGTTCTCTCGTCCTCACTAAGGGAAAGTGACGATATCAGATCTGGCCTTTGGAGTTTGGTTTTTTTCAGAGACTCTCTCCTTCGCCATTTTTCTATTTCAGAGTGGTTTCCCGACAAAAGGATCTGAGGAACTTTCATTCCTTGATACTCAGCAGGCCTTGTATANTGTGGGTACTGTAATAAACCGTCATAAAATGAATCATTTTTTGCAGAATCCGAACTATTGATAACGCCAGGAAGTAGGCGAGATACTGAATCGATAATAGCCATGGCAGGAATTTCTCCGCCACTAAGCACAAAATCACCAATACTGATTTCGTCTGTGATCAGATTGCATCGAATTCTTTCATCAAAACCTTCATACCGTCCGCAGATTAAAGATATTTCCGCATGAAGTGAAAGTTCCTTTGCTATGTTTTGATTGAATTGTCGTCCTTGGGGAGACAGTAAAATTAAAGGGGAATCGTGTTTTATCCTGTTTTGTTCTATGTTGGACTGCACCGATTTAAAAATAGGTTCTGGTTTTAGCAACATACCAGGGCCACCACCGAAAGGGTAATCATCTACTGTTCCGTGCCTGTCAACTGAATGATCTCTGATGTTGTTGATGTTTATTTGGACCAAACCAGATTTCAAAGCTCGTCCAATGACCCCNTCTTCCAGGGGGCTTTCAAACAGTTTAGGGAATAAAGTAAATATGTGGAATTTCATGATGTTTTTCTTTGAGAAGTAATTCCTACGGTTCAATTGGTTAATTGGGTTCTTTATGTGTTTTCCAGCCCCTTATCATTTCCAAAGCATGTGGTAAAGATTCCATTATCACATCCAGGCATTCTTCCACTCCTTTCGGACTGCCCGGTAGATTAATGATAAGACAGCCAGATCTTATTCCGGCGGTTGACCTACTCAAAATAGCGAACGGGGTACGATCTAGAGTTTTTATTCTCATCGCCTCTCCGATACCAGGAATTTCCATTTCCAAAATATTCTTCGTTGCCTCAGGTGTGACGTCTCGTGGTCCTAGTCCTGTTCCGCCTGATGTTAGGATAATGTCGACCTCCCCTCCGTCAGACCAGTCAATTAATTTTTCAGAAATAATCCGAACTTCATCGGGTATGATATCTTTAAGTCTTTCTTTAAAACCGGCGGTTTCAATCATCTCGCTTATTTTTCTTCCACTTAGATCAATCCTTTTCCCGATAGCCCCTGAATCACTTATAGTTAAGATACCGGCATAAAAGTGGGGGTTATCGTCTTGCCTTGAGGTTGTCATGATTATATCCTTGGTAAAACGCTAAAATGGTCGTAAATGTGGATAAAAATCCCTTGCAAAAAACTCGGTTGAATTGCCAGAATTGTTTAGGTCTATGTGGGTGTTTAGAACTGGTGTGTTCTCATCGCATTCTAACATGGGTAATAGGATCTTCGGATTGAACCCTAAATCTGGCTGCACTATGCACATGCCCGTAATGGTTTCGGAGGTTTTGAAAGCCTTTGAAGCTAGTCCAGAAGGATGGTTAATTGATGGTACCTTTGGGTTAGGAGGTCATTCTTCAGCCCTACTTGAAAGATACCCGGACAGGAGGGTTTTTGGTATCGATCTTGATGCGGATTCTCTTGCAATGTCCAAGGGAAGGTTTCAAAGATTTAATAATCGGGCCCTGTTAGTTAATGGCAATTATGCAGATATGACGATTTTGGCCCAAGAAGCAGGAGTAGAGCCTGTTGGGGGAATACTGTTGGACTTGGGGTTATCATCCATGCAATTAGAGACTTTAGGAAGAGGGTTTAGTTTTAGGACTGATGAGATGTTAGATATGAGATATAACCAATCAAGGGGGGTACCNGCTGCCGAGGTGGTAAATACTTTTGAAAGAGATCAATTAACTAATATTTTTTNAAATTTNGGNGAAGANAAAGCTGCAAAACGTATTGCAAAGGCTGTGTGTCAAAATAGGCCTATTTTGACTACGGGTAAGCTTGCGAAGATTGTGCAAGAGACAGTAGGCAGACGAGGGAAATCAAGAAGGCATCCNGCAACAAAAGTTTTNCAAGCTTTACGAATAGCNGTTAATCAGGAATTTGAGAACATAAATAAAGGNTTGTCCTCAGGTCTTGATTTGCTCGTGGACAGGGGAAAATTTGTAGTACTAACATATCATTCTCTCGAAGATAGAATTGTAAAACAGTTTTTTAAAAAAGAGTCCTTGGATTGTATATGTTCGACGCGAATTCCCTTTTGTGTATGTGACCATCGGTCCCGTCTTAGGATTGTTACAAAAAAAGTAAAAATTCCTACTTTAGAAGAGGTAACTTTTAACCCCCGAAGTAGAAGTGCCAAATTGAGAATAGTCGAGAAAATAGCTTGAATCAGGGATCCNCGAAAACTGANTCAGAATTAATCGCAGCCATAGATGTTGGGAGCACTAAAGTATGTACAATTNTAGCTCGCAAATCTCGAGGTGGATTCCCTGAAATAGTTTCTTACAGTGTNGTTCCTTCCTCTGGTGTNACAAANGGTAATGTGGTGGATGCCAATGCGACAAGCCAGGCCATTCGGAGAACTATGAACGAGATTCGTTCTGATGTGGGGATGGATGTTAAGTCTGCATATGTGGGTATCACAGGGTCCCATATTGCATATGAGAACAGGGTTGATCATTTTCCAGATATTGGGAGACAAGGGGTTGTGACATTAGATGAATTCGCTAAGATCCCGTCTATGGTTTCGGAAGGATTNCAGATACCAGGTAGGGCAATTATTCATTCNTTACCTATCCATTATGGTGTTGATGGGCACAACGGTATAAAAAANCCTGTAGGTATGCATGTAACTGGANTGGAAGTTACAACGCATTTAATTACAGCGGATTCCTATATAGCTGATAAATTGAGAGAGGCAGTAACATTGTCAGGAATAGAATTAAAGTCGATGGTATTGGAGCCATTTGCTAGTAGCGAATCTATATTGACACAAACAGAAAAAGATATTGGATCGGCTGTTGTTGATATTGGTGGAGGAACCACAGACATTGCTTTGTTTAGGAATGGAAGTGTTGTTTACACTGCTGTCATTCCTGTTGGGGGATTCCAGTTCACTAACGATATTTGTTTGACTTATAACGTGGACTTCGCAGACGCAGAAGAAGCTAAATTAAGATACGGCCATACCAATTTGTCTGCCGTGGATTTAATGGAAGTCGTGCCGATTTCACCTGTCGGGTCTTCAGCCAATATCGAAATAAGAAGGAGGGACATATGCCAGTTGATGAGGGAACGAGCTATGGAACTTATTCGATTGGTAGATTTGAAATTGCAGCAGGGAGGGTTGAAAGAGAATCCTAATTCTTTGGTTTATATAACTGGAGGCGCATCGCAGTTACCTGGTTTCTATGAAATGGCGGAGCAATTTATACCGAATTGCCAGGTAAGAAGAGGAACCCCAGATTTTCTCATGAAGATGACTGATGAGTTAAGAGAACCTTGCTATGCAACTGCGGTAGGGATGGTATTACATGCCTTTCGCTCTGAAAGTTCGGCAGAAAGGCAGTCGGGTATTAAAGATACTATAGAAAAATCGGGATTTTTGAGAAGATTAATGAATGGTTTAAGGTTGGGTTAAGTTGTAATGGGTATTTTGTTTTTTTGGAGGCATATATGACTATAAGTGGTAGGGAATTAGAGGGAGTGGCCAGAATTAAAGTTATAGGAGTAGGAGGTGGTGGCTCCAATGCGGTTTCTCGCATGTTTAGAGAGAGGATATCGGGTGTTGAATATATTGTCATGAATACCGATATTCAGGCTTTAATGAAAAGCGATGTTCCTAACAGGATAAGGATAGGAGAACAACTAACTCAAGGAATGGGCGTTGGTGGAGATCCTGATAAAGGTTCTGCTTCTGCTGAAGAGAGCAGGGAAGAAATATATGATGTGATAAGAGATTCTAATATGGTTTTCATAGCGGCAGGAATGGGGGGAGGTACGGGTACAGGAGCTGCACCAGTGATAGCAGAAATAGCTCAGGAAACTGGTGCTTTAACGGTTGGGGTAGTGACAAGACCATTTGCATTTGAGGGTATAAGGAGATCAAACCAGGCTCAAATTGGCATAGAAAGATTACAAACCAATGTAGATACCTTACTAGTCATACCCAACCAAAGGCTTAGTATTATTTCACAAGAGGAAGTGTCGGCAGAAAATGCATTCAGATTAGCGGATGATGTTTTAAGGTTGGGAGTTCAATCAATAACAGAGCTTATTACTAACCCAGGTGATATAAATTTGGACTTCGCCGATGTGCAGAGCATAATGAGGGATGCGGGACCAGCCTGGATGTCGATCGGGCATGCTTCTGGACCCACAAGATCTCGGGACGCAGCGCAAGAGGCCATTACTAATCCTTTGATGGATGTTTCGATAGAAGGGGCTACTGGAGTTTTGTTCAATATAACAGGTGGTAGTGACCTCAAACTTTCAGAACTTCATGAAGCGGCGGAAGTTATACAAAGGGTAGTTGATCCTGAAGCGAACATAATATTTGGTATGACCACGGATCACAAAATGGAAAATGAAATCAAGATTACTATCATAGCGACAGGGTTTCCTACCACCGATACTTTGCTGCAACGCGACATCGCTAGAACAGTTGAGGCCGTCAATAGAGTGGAAATAAATGAGGATTCCCTAGATCTTCCTCCATTTCTAAGGAGAGGCGGTGGAAATGTGTGATCTATGGTTGAAATAATTCGACAGTAAAATTGGTTACCCGCAGTATTACGCTGTTTGAAAATTTCCATTGTTAGAATCCTCTTTTGTGAAACTTTGTTCAAAGAGGACCGAAATTTTCCATTCGTGCCTAAGCCTACCTTTCTTGTATAAAAATCTCTAAAAATCAATGATCTCTCCCCCTTGAGACTTTTTTGTTCAAACCTCAATATATAGCGTAACCTCACGTCAGTAGCACGATTTATAGTGTGTTTTGTGATGTTTATCAGTAGTCTTTTTGTGTTTTTGAGTGCCGGAGTCAGCTTAACTTATGTATTGTCCTTTTTGTAGTAACGAAAATTCTAGAGTGATAGATTCTAGAGATTCAGACGAGAGCATAAGAAGGAGGAGAGAGTGCTTGACTTGTGGCCTTAGATTCACAACATACGAAAGAATACAAACCAGAGCTCTTATCGTGGTTAAAAGAGATGGAAGGAGAGAGGAATTTAATAGAGATAAGCTATGGTCGAGTATGAAAAATGCTTGCGCTAAAAGGCCACTGCCGATCGGCAGTATTGAAAAAGGTATAGATGAGATCGAAACATATTTGGCCAGTGCAGGGAGGGCAGAAATGCCCTCGAGGATAATAGGTGAGTTAGTGATGGATCGTCTTCGCAATCTTGATAGGGTAGCTTACATAAGGTTTGCTAGTGTTTACAGAGATTTCAGGGATATAGAAAGCTTTAAAGAAGAAGTCGATGCGCTGCTGCAACCTAAGAAGGAAGAGGTCAGTAGCCAATTGTCATTTCTTAAAGATGATGAATTGACTCCAGTGGGACGTAGGAAAAGAGGAAGGAAACCCAAAAAACCGACAGTCCAAATTTAAAAATGAGATAGGACTGTGTATAATCCGTACAAATGTTCTGTTTCAACAGTTACTAGATTTTGAAAAAATGTTTTAAATAAAAGTTAAATTGAGGAGTAGCGTTAATGACTCAGGGAGTAGTTTCAGGAGGGTCTTCTAATAGTGGTGATAGGGAAGAAATTAGAGAAGACGTTGTAAAAGCCTTGGAGTCAGTTGGGGTTTCTGGTGAGGTGGCGGTAGCACTGACTAATACAATAATAGAATCAGGTGGCATTGATGCATTGGATGAGAATGCCCAAAACGATGGATTGCCTTTGTCAGATAATGCCAGGTTTATTATTGAAAAACGGTACCTCAGAAGAGATGATGATGGAAACCCAATTGAAGATCCAGAAGGACTTTTTAGAAGGGTGTCCAATGCAGTGGCTCTTGGAGAGCCAGAGGTCAAGCAGGCCGAATACGAGGAAAAGTATTATGAAATAATGTCCAACCTGAAATTCCTGCCTAATTCTCCGACTTTGGTGAATGCCGGTACTGGTAGAGGTTGCTTGTCAGCCTGCTTTGTTGTTTCTCCAGAAGATAATATTCAATCCATAATGAAAGTTGCTAATGATGCAGCCATGATCGAAAAATGGGGAGGAGGCATTGGTTTTGGATTATCAGATTTGCGGCCAAAACAGGATCGAATATCTACCACCCATGGACAGGCGTGTGGGCCTATTGCAGTGATGAAACTTTTTTCAGCGGTTGGGGCTACTCTTACCCAAGGAGCTTTTAGATTAGGTGCCCACATGGGGCAATTAATTATTAGTCATCCTGACATAAGAGAATTCATACATTGTAAAGATGGTGATGACACTCTACAAAATTTCAATATATCTGTTCAAATCACCGACGATTTTATGAAAGCAGTAGAAAATGACGACGATTGGAATCTCATTAATCCTAGAGATACAGGTGACGGGCCTGCAAATGAAATGTTAGGGACAGTTAAGGCACGTGATTTATGGAACGAAATAGCCGAATCAGCATGGAAGACTGGAGACCCAGGGGTAGTGTTTGCAGACAGAGTTTGGGAGACAGCGCCTAATCCCCAAATGGGTAAAATAAAAACAAGTAACCCTTGCGGGGAGGAATTTTTAGAAAACTACGGAAACTGTTGTTTGGGATCAATTAACCTTGATGCCCATATAACAGGAAATGATTTTGACTGGGAATCTTTGGAAGAAACTACCCGAACCGGGGTACGTTTTCTGAATGATGTGATTGAAGTTAATTCATTCCCGTTACCTGTGTTGCGTGAAGTTAATTTGGACACCCGTCGGATTGGTCTAGGGGTCATGGGCTGGGCTGATGCTCTTGTTAGAATGGGGATACCTTATGATTCAGAAGAAGCCCTGGGTCTTGCTGACAAGTTGGGGGGCTTTTTGAACAAGACTGCTTGGGACGAATCAGCCAGAGTTGCCGAAGAGAGAGGACCTTTTCCAGAGTATGAGAAATCGGCACTGAAGGAATGGGGTATGCCCCCAGTAAGAAACGCAAGTGTAATAACTATCGCACCAACCGGAACAATTAGCCGAATAGCTGGTTGCTCCAGTGGTATCGAACCTCATTTCGCTTTGGCTTGGTGGTCAAATGTGTTATGGCAAGATCATGAAGGTACAAGTTCTAGACTTTTAGATTCACCATCTTCAATTGTTGAAAGTTTGAAATCTGCTATAGGCACTGAGGAAGCCGCTAGAGAAGTTTTGAAACAAATAGTGGAAAATCCTGAAAATGCAGAAAGAATTATGGGTAATCATGGTTTGGATTCAGCCGTGTACAGAACGGCCATGAGTGTTTCGGCTGAAGCACATGTAAAAATGCAATCGGTTTGGCAAAAACATGTAACTAATTCTGTGTCTAAAACCATCAATTTGCCTAATTCAGCTACTGTACAGGATGTGAAAGACGCATACTGGTTAGCTTGGGAAACAGGATGTAAAGCAGTAACTGTGTATAGAGATGGATCTAAATCAATGCAGGTTCTAGAAACAGGTAAAACCAAATCTGAGGAAGAAGAAAATCAAGAAGATCACCTGAAAGTTCCAAGGCAGCGACCAATGTCAGTAACTGGTGTTACAGATCGAGTAAGAACAGGTCACGGTACGATGTTTGTCAACATAACATTTGACGACGAAGGACATCCATTTGAAGTATTTGCCAATTTGGGNAAATCAGGAAGTAGNGATTCTGCTTATTTGGAGGCAATCGCAAGGCTGTCGTCGATGGCATTGAGAGCNGGAATNGATCCTTCACAAATAGTGGATCAGTTGAGAGGTATTACAGATGTTCCTGTTTGGGATGGAGGCACCCTTGTAAGGTCTGCCCCAGATGCCGTCGCTTTGGCTTTAAGTAGACATCTAACTAACCCGAATAATGGGACCAATGTAATTGACAGTGTTTCAAGCTCGGCGCAATTAGGATTGTTTCCCTCCACAAACAAAGAGAGCGACCAACAAGATAACTCAAATACCGCGAGTGGTGCTAAATGCCCGGAGTGTTCTGGGTATTTACTTCACCAAGAAGGCTGCTTAAGCTGTCCAGACTGTGGATACAATAAATGCGAATAGGGCTTTTTAGAAAAATATAGAAATGCAGCCTCACGTCTCTAACATTTAGGGATGTATAGGCTTCGTCTGCTCGCAATATGTATGTTGCCCTGCGTTGGAAAATAAATAGGACATTAATCAATGAATAACAGACCACTTCTTGCTATTACCATGGGGGACTCGGCTGGTATTGGTCCTGAAGTAGTTGCTAAGACCTTAATAGACGCCAGTATTTACGATAAATGTAACCCTTTTGTTATAGGGAATACTGAAGCTATGTGCCAGGCATTTAGTTTGATAAATTCTGATGTTTTGATAAGGCAGGTTTCATCTGTCGAAGAGGTCAATACGAACGCAAAAACTGTTGATGTTTTAGACNTAGACAATTTAGATTTTGAGAAAATAGAGTATGGACAGATTTCGGCCGAGTCTGGTAAAGCTTCTGTGGAATGGATACTCAAAGCTGGTGAATTAGCGGCCTCGGGCCAGATTCAGGCTATAAGCACAGCCCCAATTAATAAAGAAGCTTGTAACNTGGCAGGCNACAAAGATATAGGGCACATGGAAATTTTTCAAAGCCAGACAGGAGTAAGTCAAGTTGCGACAATGCTCATGGCAGGTGTCTTGCGCGTAGTTCATTTGACCACCCATAGATCACTTAGAATAGCCTGTGATTATGTAACTCGCGACAATGTGTTAGCAAAAATATCTTTAACGCATGACTATTTTCAGAAATGGGGATTTCCAAATCCCAAAATAGGAGTTTCTGCTTTAAATCCACATGCAAGTGATGGTGGTTTATTAGGAGATGAAGAGCATACACAAATTGGGCCGGCTGTTGAAGATGCCCGTTCAATGGGAATTGACGCTACCGGCCCTATACCTGCCGACACAGTATTCAATCAAAATATTGATGGTAAATATGATGTATGTATAGCTATGTACCATGATCAAGGTCATATTCCAATTAAGGTGCATGACTGGCAAAGAAGTGTGAGCGTAAATCTTGGATTGCCTTTTATTAGAACCTCTGTAGATCATGGCACGGCATTTGATATCGCTGGTAAAGGAATAGCAGACCATATAAGTATGATGGAATCAATCAACACAGCTGTATCCTTGGTAAGTGATAGTAAATTACCGGGTAGTTAAAAATGATGGACTCAAGGGATGAATTATGACTATATCTTTTATCGGCGGTGGCGTTATGGCGGAGTCGTTTATAGCAGGTGTGTTGAAAGAAGGATTGTTTTCTTCTGATCAAATATATGTAAGCGACCCCATTGCCGATAGAAGGAAATACCTAACTGATACGTATGGAGTCAATTGTCTAAAAGATAATATTGATATCTTGGAAAAAAAAGGAAAGATATTATTGGCAGTAAAACCGCAAACATTACCAGAGGTATTTAAGGATCTTAAGGGAAAAATTTCTCCTGGTCGTCCAGTCATATCTATTGTGGCTGGAAGTAATTCCTCTGATCTTTCGAAGGGATTAGAACACCGACAAATAATTAGAGTAATGCCGAACACACCTTCCCAAATAGGTAAAGGTATGTTGGTATGGACGTCAACAGATGAAGTTAAGTCCACTGATATTGAAGAGATCGCATCAATCCTAAACACCTTAGGTGAGGAGTATTATGTTCACGATGAAAAATATATAGATATGGCCACTGCTCTAAGTGCTAGTGGCCCCGCATATGTATTTTTATTTATTCAATCTTTGATTGATTCTGGCGTGTATTTAGGGATGCCTAGAGATATGGCTAGACATTTAGTACTTCAGACCGTATTGGGTAGTACTGAATTGGTATTGGAAAGCGGTAAACATCCTTCTGTTCTCAGTGATATGGTCACTTCGCCTGGAGGCACCACAATAGAAGCCCTAGTCTCTATGGAAAATGATGGTTTGCGGGCTGCTTTGATTAACGGAGTCAAGGCTGCATTTGATCGCTCAACTGAGTTAGGTAACTGAGTTTGGGACTTTATCTAGCAAATTTTCTAAACATGCTCGCGACAGTACTTTATTTTTCAATACTGGCTCGGGTTTTGGTATCTTGGTTTAATGTGTCCCCCGGCAGCCCGTTTTTCCCCGTGATTCGATTGATTTATGCTATTACCGAACCTATCATGGGCCCGATAAGGAAAGTATTGCCTAAAACTGGGATGTTCGATTTTTCACCAGTGGTGGCTTTGATATTACTGCATTTCATAAGAGTGATCGCGCGAAATTTGATTTAATATCCAACTGGCTTTGCTGTTATTTCAGACNCTACAAATTCAGNTGCTTTGAGATGTTTCAGGTTGGNTAAACCGGTCGCAAAGCTCTANGCATGGGCAAGCGCACCCCCGTCGATGAATATTGTTTGACCAGTCACAAAATCGCATGAATCCGACGAGAGGTACACCAACATTTGTGTAAGGTTGTTTGGATGCCCTTTTCTTNTCNAGGGTAAGTATCTCTCTAATAAATCAGGTTCNCTGGGATCTGATTCCTGTTTGGTGCTAAGCCACCCTGCCCCGATACCATTGACCCTTATTCCGTCCCGGCCCCACTCAAGTGCCAGAGAAGAGGTTAACTGGTGTATTGCTCCTTCAGAGGCACATGGGACCACAGAGTTCCACAAACCTCTCACAGCTAGGTTAGAGGTCATATTTATTATGCGACCTCTTTTATTCTTTAACATAGTTTGCCCTACTGATTGGCAGGTTAGAAACATGGATTTGAGATTGAAATCCATTAGAGTGTCGAATTCCGATTCTGTTACCTCTTCAAACCTTTTTCCAAAATTGGCCTTGGCATTATTCACTAGGATGTCTATCGTCCCAAAGTGATCATTTATGCTTTGGATGGATTTATCAATGGAGGCCTTGGACATTAGATCAGTTGTTTGGCTGATTACCTTATGTCCATA
>PAON01000031.1:0-26013 GCA_002708495.1 Dehalococcoidia bacterium
AGGCGGTTGGTCTGTGCCCAGGTAATAAGTTGGGTACACATCCAACATCTCTAGAGCCTTGCTGGTTAGCTCCCGAAAATAGCGGGTATATGCCGCCTGATTTTTTACCTAAATTTCCGGTAATTAAGGATAAATTAACTAGGGATTCAACTGTGTCGTTTATGTGGGAGTCAGAAATTGTTTCAAGTCCATAGAGGATTGAAGAGGCACCGGCATTAGCAAATATTTGAGCCATTTCCCGGATCTCTTCTTGACTTATTCCTGTCTGCTCACTGACCTTCACTAAATCAAAATCCCATAGGGAATTTCGGAATTCATCATAACCTTCACATTTTTCGGTGGCAAAGTCATGATCTTCCAGCGACTGGTCTACTATGCTTCGCAAAATCCCACCTATCAAAATGGGTTCTGAATTTATTAGAGGTCGGATCCATTTTGTGGCATATCTTGTTAATTCGGTCTCCCGTTGGTCTATTACTATTAGTTTGGCCCCTTTGGCCACCGCTTGTTTTATAGGAACGGACGCAACGTTTTGTTCTTCTGTTATGTTCGCCGACACTAGTAGTATGACTTGTGAATCCAATAGCTCCCATATTTTGTTTGAGGCACAATCATCGCCTATTAAATCCTGCAGNGAATCTACCAATTNTGGCCGNGAATTNGAGGAGACGTTTACATTGTTAGACTTCATCACTCTTCGGGCAAANTTTTGAGCCGCAAAATTNTCCTCATTNGTACCTCTTGCGGATGCGATNAAAGCGTAATCACCATTCNTGTGATTCTCTAATTTGCTGGCCACAAAATCTAGTGCCTCGGGCCATGTGACTTCCTCGAGTTCTGAATTTTTGCGCACCATGGGTTTCTTTAATTTATTTTTGTTGTTAACAAAATCCAACCCGAACTTGCCTTTAAAACAGGCCATACCCATATTGGCCTCTGCTTGTCGNTTCGGGATAGACCTCACCACTTTGTTTCGTTTATTGACATCAAGATCTAGTTGGCAACCAACAGGGCAATGAGGGCAAGTCGTAGCAACTTTTTGTACTGCTTTATCCCACTTGTAATCCCTTTCAACGATTGCTCCGGTGGGGCAGACGTCTATACATGCTCCACAAAATTCGCACCCGGATTCAAGCAANGAAGTACCGGCNGCGGTCCCAATTATGCTNCTGCCGGATCTGTCTTTTAAGGTAATCGCTTGATCTCCTCTTACTTCATCACATGCTCTTACGCANCTAGAGCATACGATGCATAAATTCATGTCCATATCCCAGTAGGGATCTTTCACCTCCAAAGGAAGGTGCCTGTTGTTGTATGTCAGTGGGGTGGTCAACTCCATTTCCATATATCTAACAGTGTCNTTTAGCTCACACCTTTCATTTTTTGGACANGTGACACACCGGTCATTCACTGAAACATGTCTAAGGCATACATCAGTGGGACCACAAAGTTCAANTCTGTGGCAATTCAAACAACCATGCGGATGCTCTGAGATTAGTAGCTCCATGATTCCTTTGCGAAGATNCACTAAATCTCCTGTATTGGTTTCCACTCTCATTCCTTCAGAGATAGGAGTCGTGCAAGAAGCTGGACTTCCAGGGAGTGCTCTATAACTACCATCTGGAGTAGGGGATTCTGCTTTAACCACGCACATCCGACAGGCTCCGTAAGGTTTCATCCCTGGGTAGTAACACAGGTATGGTATGTACATTTCGTTATCCATGGCAGCTTGAATTATCATGCTACCTGGTTCAGCCTGTATTTCTACTCCATCTATCGTGAGATTAACTTTGTCTGACATATCACTCTCCGGCTATGTGGTCGGTAGCGTAGGGTCTNGTATTTTTCGGTACTATTTTCGGTCGGTCACAGCTTCCTGTTGGGCAACGATTTTCCTCTATGTGAAGTCGAAAATCTTCTTCAAAATGGGTGATAGCAGACCTTATGGGGCCAAAACCTAATTGGCCGTGTCCACAAAGAGATCCGGCCTCCATTGTNCCGCCAATACTTTTCATCAAGTCCATATCTCCAGGTTTACTAGCGCAGNCTGATATCCTTTCTACGATTTCCAGTAAATGTTCCATACCTAACCTACAAGGGAAACATTTACCACAGGATTCATATTGGCAAAAAGCCACCAGAACTCTAGTTAAATCCACAGCACAAACCTTGTCACTTCCCACAATTATTCCTCCCGACCCGAAAATAGCTCCAGCGCTTCTCATTTCGTCAAAATCTATATGAATATCCTTGCTNTCTGGTCCTAACACTCCTCCAAGAGGCCCTCCTGTCTGTAAGAGCTTAAGCTGTCGGTTGTCAATGACTCCTCCACCCAGATCATCTATCACTTCACCAAGGGTCAATCCCATTGGAACNTCATATAACCCTGGGCGATTCACATCGCCACTGAGGCATACAATGGCAGTCCCAGTGCTCTGGTTGACACCGATAGAGGAGAACCAGTCAGCCCCTTTTGAGATGATCTCGGGAGCATATGAAAGCGATTTAACATTATTAATGTTGCTTGGCTTTCCCCAGACCCCAAAAGCCGCTGGAAACGGGGGTCTGAATCTGGGCATGGCCCTTTTCCCTTCCACTGCCTCCATAAGGGCAGTTTCTTCACCGGCTACATAAGATTCCCCTGTTAATGCAACTTCAATATCAAAATTGAAATCTGTTCCTAATATATTGTTTCCAATTAGTCCTAGAGCGTAGGCCTGTTCAATAGCCTTCTCAGTTCTTTCTATAGGGCCATCATGGCCGTGTCTTATGAAGACGATTCCATTGGATGCCCCGGTAGCGTAACCTGCTATTGCAAGGCCTTCTAGAAGAGTGTGGGGATCGCTCTCTAAGATTCCTTTGTCATTATAGGCACCGGGGTCACCTTCTTCACAATTGCATAATATATATTTTGTAGGTCCGGGTGATCCAACCAAAAAACTCCATTTCACACCGGTTGGAAACGCAGCTCCTCCCCTTCCTCTAAGACCGGAATTCTTAACCTCGTCTATAACCTCTGAAGGAGACAAGTCAGTCAGGGCTTTGTAAAGACCGGCGTATCCTCCATTGGCTATGTACTGGTTTATATCATGTGGGGAAATATGTCCCGCGTTTCTGAGGGCTATTCTGTTTTGAAGTTTCAGTCCCGGCATCGACTCAAGTGAATCTTCACCATTGACTGGCCCTTCTTCTCCAATATATCCAAAAACTTTTTCCTTCGGGTATCCGTCATTTATCAAATATTCATCTACTATATATTCAATTTCTTCCGGGGTTACATTGTTGAAAAAAAGTCTTGATTTACCTGGTTTTTTTATATCTAACAAAGGTTCAGCGTAACAAAGGCCCAGGCATCCCACCTCTTGTATATTGGCTTCTAGGCCTTTTGAATCTAAATATTTCTGTAGTACTTTTACCACCCTGAAAGCACCAGCGGCATGACCACACATAGCTGTTCCAATTCTTATTAAAGGAACTCTTCCACTAGTCATGTCAGCCCATTCTGCTATTGCTTGAGATGTTATTTCTTCGTATTTCATTGATTACTCAAGGCCTACTGATGCAGGGTTTCTGTTTCGTAGAGACTGCCCAAAAGATTCGGGACAATATCTGGGTTGGCGTTACCATATAGCTCATGGTTTACACTTATTACAGGGGCTTGGGAACATGCACCAAGGCATGTGTTAAAACGGAAGGAGACTTTACCATCGTCAGTGTCACCTTCTGAATCCAAACCTAATTTCTCTAAGACAGACTCCAAAATTTCGGTCGCTCCTTTTAAGTGACATGTAGGGCCCCAACAGACTTCTACTGAATGTTCACCGGGAGGTGTAAACCGAAAATTAGGGTAGAAAGAGGCTACACCAAACACTGAATTAATTGAGGTATTGGAATGAACCGCTACCTCTTCTATTGCTATTTCAGGAATGTATCCAATCGAATCCTGAATTGCCAGCAAGGAAGATAGTACAGTGATAGTAGGNCTTTTTTGGGCCTGGATGGCCTGTTGAATCCTAGTCCTGAGGTTGTCTTTATCTGTCGTCAAAGATGCTTACCCTCATCTTTGTAAAAATTGTCACAAGCATATCATAGGGGCGTTCCTCGGACAATTCACTTGTTCTCGAGATTTGATAAGGCCAAATGAGCCATTTTTCGGCCCATTGCGACACTGTAATTGGTACCTCTGTCTTGAGGATANACCTGAGAGGTATTAGCCAAATACAAGTTTTGGATTCCAGTCTCGTGATCTGGGATATTTTTGCCATAATTTGTGTCAACTACCGGTTGAGCGTTAGGTATTTTATGATGATGGTATTCCTTCACCCANTNAANTGTGAAATCGGGGTTAATTTTTCTTAAATGCGGTAAGTAAGTATCAAATAATTCACTTCCAGTCATCTTATATAACTTATGATCCTCGGATAAATAATTAGANAAATACACTATNTGGTTGTTTCCATATCTTTCCGATCCCACCAAGTTTGTATGTTCNATTAGTCCAATGAAAGGTATAGATCGGTCAGCTATGTTAAGCCAATAAACATCAGACAAAGGGTGATCTAGTACTAAAACAATAAGGACCGCCGCCATGTACTCGATACTTAAAAGTTTGGAACGGTATTCTTTTGACAGGCCTTCTGTNAATCGATTAAAAACGTGAGACGGGGTGGANGAGATGACGGCATCGAAGGNCTCCTCTTTTTCTTGAGATTCAATAGTCATCAAAACCTTTCCGGAATTCGAGCTACGGATCCTTTTGATTTGGGTAGATAAAAAAATTTCTGCCGAATTTGNTTCACANGTTTTAGCCAGTAGTTGAAAAAGGTGAGAGAAACTTCCATTTGGATATCCTAGGACCTCTTTGGCAAGAATGTTTCTTCTGGATGCAAATCGAGTGGTCATTTTTCCCCAAATCCATGCCATGCTGATCTTGTCATGGTTTTCTTCCCCGAACTTACCCCTTAGCATTGGCTCCCAAAAAGCATGATAGATCTCTGTATTTGTGTTTTTGATCAGCCATTCTTTCGCTGATACGGATTCGAGTTTTTGCCACTCCTTTATATATCGTATCTGTAATGACGACAGCCCCATTCTTATCCGATCTATAAACCCTAAGGGCTTATATTTCATCAAGTCAAAAGGGCTTAGGAACTTATATATTTTCCCATCTTGATACGTTCCAACACTGGATGGGAACCACTCAATAATTTCTTTTAGGCCGATTTCATTCAGCAGAGAAATAATATCTGTGTCATTTGTAAACCAGTGGTGATACCCCTTTTCCAGCTCGCTACCAGCCACGTGGAATGTGGAGGCATGACCTCCTATAAAATCAGCGGCTTCATATATTTTTACCTTATGACCTTTTGATGAAAGATCGTAAGCAGCTGCCAATCCTGTCGCTCCAGCTCCTATAATCCCAAATTTCATGCAATACCTTTATGAATTAAACCTTCGCAATATTTATATTTTGTGACGAAGTTTTCTTAAAGAAAGACCCTCCGCCCATAGAAATAATTGGCCTAAAAGTACTATAGGCACCATTAGGCATAGGTGAGTAAGGGTAGCAAATGCTGCGGCTTCCGATCGGCTAACACTTGTGGGCTCAATTACCATAAGTGTTTCACGGGCTATCATTTCGAACAAACCTATTCCACCTGGCATCGACGGTATAGATGCGCCAATGTTTGTTATGGCAGTGATACTGGCCGATGAGGCAAAAATGTGCCCTAAACTGGAATTGATAGGTAGGATCCCGAGACTTACTAAAACAGTATGGAATAATACTGCTTCAAGTATCCAAATAGGTAAAGATAGTAACAAGGCTTTGCAGGTTATTTTCCAATTTCTTAAGGAATATAGGCCTTTTACTACATCTTCTGTAAGGTGATTTATATTACGGGCCAAATTTCTGGGAAGCCGAGAGGTTAATTGGCCAAAAATAACCATGGACCTTGGCCCATTAAGTGCAATAGCTACCAATAAACCAAATAGGATTGCGAACGGAGAGGTGAAAATTACGAGTAAGAATGTTTCGTCTAGTTTGGTGATTTGAGATAGTCTTGAAAAAATCGCACCAAACGGTACAGACATAGATGACCCTGCGAGAATAAGTATAAGGGCTAGACCATCCATAATACGTTCTACAAANATCGTGCTTAATGCTGTTGCAGTCGGAACCCCTTCCTTNTTTTTTAGGTAATANCCTCTTATCAATTCCCCTAGTCTAAAGGGGAGAATGTTGTTTGCCATATATCCAATTACAACTATAGGAAACAAGGTTCGAATTTTAATTTCATCTATTCCGGAAAGAAGTACTTGCCATCTCCATGTTCGGAACCACACACCCAAAAAGTANGCCAAAATTCCAGGGACAAGAAGTAGGTAGTTCGCCTTTTCTAAAGTGTTCCACATTTCACCAATATCAATAGTGAGGGCGAATATTATTAACAATAATATTCCTGTAAATACCCACAATGAAGATTTCTTCAAACCCTATCCTTATTTCTGGATTTCCGGCGATTTTTTTAAGTGTAACCCTACTTCCTGTAAGTGTCTCCGAGAAAATCTATATTTGGAAAAGTATTGCTAGTATAGATGTATGCGTCTTCACTTCCGATGCTTTTACCTACTCCTTTTCTAAATAACCAATACTCCAGAAATGTATTCCAATGCTTAGTATCTGTAAGTTTAGAGACTAAATTTATAGCGTTAAGGTCTCTATAAGTGTGTTCTGGAAACCACCANCTGTGGGGCATCCTGCCNGCCTTTTTGTAATTCTTAGATAAAGCCTTGTCCGCAGCGAGATGGTTGGAGGAATGGACGATAACTAATGAAGCTTGTTCGTGGGGTTCATATGATTCGGATTGCAATTTAGGATATTTGACGTTGGTATAATTTCTCAGATACCAAGACCAAGGCCATGTGAATCCGTTAGTTTGGTCAATGATGATTAATGGCTCGTTGGCCATTTCAGATTTTGCGTACAATTTCTTTATTTTGTTGTTGACCAGAAGTAAATCTGGGGAAGTTTGAGTGTATACCAGCATTTCAATGGGAATATCAGAGTTTACAAAGTTTGTGTAAATAGTTGTACGAATTGTCAGTAACAGAAGTATTGTGGCAAAACCAGCATATAAATACTTTGCTAAGGGTTGGGTCTCGGAATTCTGAATAAACCTCACTACAAACACAAAACTCGCGAGGATCAGTGAAAGCATTATTATCGCAGCAAACATCCTTGGTATTGCGTGTAGGTTGGAAGAATACTTAGTAACACTAAAAGCGATTATTAACGCTATTGGTGGAATGAAATAAATCATGCATTGGCTTAAATTAGGTTTTGATTGAAAGTTGGATTTACTGAATAAGTCTCCTAAAAATTTTCCAGAAAGAACGATCAAGGGTAAAGAAATATTTACGAGTAACCATGGCATTTTTTCGCTCGCAATCGTGTAAAGGAATAGAGTTATTACAGCCCAATAAATCAAGAATAGATTAAATTTGCTGCGGTGCTTCAGAAAATATAGAGATGCTAGCACTGAAAAAATTGCCGGTAGGTATTCGTATATTGGGATAAGGGTTAGATAATAATGTGCGGGCTGGCTTCCCCGAGCCTCCCCTTGTTGCACTATCCAATAACCCAGTGATTGCCATATTCCAGACTGTACACCGCTGAAAATGTTGGTGAAGAGAGTGGTGTAAGCGGACAACCATATTAAGTAAAAAATGGAAGCGCATTTCCACCAGGTTTTCCAGTGCCATTTGTACCCAATGTACATAGATGCGACTATCAGAGTGAAAACCACTAAAAAGGCCAGTAATTTTCCACCATGTGTAGGCATTCCTATACTGGAGGCACCTTCCCCAGAAACTAAAATGATATTAGACCATCTTAGTAATATGGTTTCTTGAAAAATACCAGCGAAGGCCGACCATTGGGGTAATGTCAATGAAATCAACAGTATTAATACCGTGAATGTTCGGCTGTGTGGTTGGGTATATATGCAATCTCTAAAGGCTTTAAAAATCATCCTGGCGGAGACGGATATTAAACTGGGATAGGATAGGTTTTGAAATTGGCCCCTGTAACTTTTTCGTGGCCACGATTCGTGTATGGAACCTATTGTTAAATACAATCCCAAAGTTCCAACGATCAAATAAGCATTTTCTTTGGTTGAAAAACTTAAGGCTAAAAGGGCAGACATCAAATAAAGGTTTTTTTTGTTGCCGGATACGAGGTATTTCCACATGGTGATGACCATGCCAAAAGTAAAAACTGCCATAAGTATGTCATTTCGAGCAAACCTGCTGAAATAAACCATGGAAGGGGATATGGCCAATAAGATGGAGACCATTATTGCCCCATGTTTGCCGAGCAGGTCCCTAAAGAAGATGGGTAGAATGACTAGAATTGTTCCTGCGGCAACATAGAGGATTCGGGCAGTTGTATCAGTGTCCCCAAAAAGAAAAAAAATCAGGGATGTCAACTGCATTTGCAATGGGCCGTGCATCATAGGGTTATGTACTAAACCAGATCCTTGAAATAGCTCCCAAGAATAATATGCATGGAGACTTTCATCATGGTGCATGGCTCTGACATTCAGGTCGTACACTCGGAGTAACAAGGCAACAGCAAACAGACCGAAATATAACAACCACTCTATCCGAGTTAGGGTTGAAATGTTTTTAATATGGAAGTATTTGTGCATATATTTCATCGGTTAATCTCAAAAATTCCAATACCACCTATATTTCCAAAAACCAATGTACCGAGTGATTGGAATTTCCCTAATTGTTGAGAGGTATACCGATTCAACTCAAGGTCACCGACGTAAATGAAGCTAATATTATATTTTTCCAACAACAATTTTGCTTGTGCAGGGTCCTGGGTAGAATATATCGTCTCCACGTCCGCGGCTCTTTGATATATTGCAGGATCAGAATTTCGCCATTGACTTTCATGGCCCGGCCAATTGACCAAATTTGGGATACCGGTATTTCGGGAGATGAATCCGGAACTGTCCCATTCACCAACAGATTCCAGTATTCCTTGGTTAAGACTTATGTTTTGTTTAGCGTAATCAAGAGCTGTTAGCTCTAAATATGTTGGCCTCGCAGCCGAATGTTTAAAACCTGAAATGTCAGATTCATTAAGTTTAGTCATGGTGGCAGCTGGAGCATAGTAGAAGGCACATAAAATAATTATGGCGGCAGTAAACGTATATATATATTTGAGGAATTTTTGAGGCCGTATATATCCAGCTAGCCAATAATATGCAGAGTAACTTCCACAGATTGAGAGTAGTATCCAAGCAGGGTAGTAGAGCTTGAAAACTGTGTTCATTCGGTTTCCGTATACATCCCCGACGTAAAATAATTCTGGGATCAATATAAGAAGCATTGATAAAGAGAAAATTGAAAGAACTAGGCTTCTATCACTTAGGCCTTCTCTGCTTGTCAGGGTGATCAAAGTCAATGTTGAAATGAAACAAAGAATGGTTATAGGGAAAGCAAAACCAACCATACTTGGTCCGTCGGAATTAATAGTGGCTTCAGGGATCAAAAATCTTATTATCCAGGGTATGCTGACCACTGCGAAGGAAATACTCACGTGGTATTTCCAAGCTGTACTAATAGGGGTTGTCCNAAAAGTGCTCATTATTTTGGGAATTGAAAGTATTAATAAAGGACCCCATATAACAAATCCATGGATAATNGATGTCTGATATTTGGTTTTTGCTAATCCATCAATGGATGATTGAAAAGACCATAGGTAAGGTAGAAGCACAAGTGCGCCCGTGACGAATACCAATGAAATAGATTGGGCTAATTTAATCGGGTTGATATGGGTATTTGAAAGCCAGTGCAGGCCATATATTCCGAGAATTATGGCTATGCAGATAGGGGCTATCCACATATTGATAAAACTCACACATCCTAATATTACCCCTGCCAATGAAACTTCCAGCCANTACATTACACCTAGGGATTTGGTTAAGTCTTTTTTGGATAAATCATATGCAATGTATAAAAAAGCCAATAAAAATGGGGTGACCATAACGTGAGGATGTAGATCTCCGAGAAGGTAGCTAAAGAAAGGGAACTCATTGATGGTGTAATCAAATCCTTGCCCTTCACATGCGGGGCCGAAATAGTTGATTATTCTTGAACTTCTAAACCACCACCAAAACTCAGTAGGTCTCCAACTGTCTATCGTATTGATTACCGGATTTTGCATTCCATCGATGCAAACTCGTTGCCAAAAGCTGGATGACCCAATTGAATTGATTTTTAAAAANTCTAAAAATCCTTGTAAATTTCCCATGAAGACAGCTGTGAGAGATGCGATCACACCGCATGAAATTGTCAGGAAATCGAATTTCAATCGGGAGAATTTTAAAAGTATTGAAGTTAGTGCGAATATTGAAGACGCGGTCATCGCAGGTATTACAACCAATGAAAGATTATATGTGGCTACGGTGGGAATTAATGAAATTTTTGATAGTGTGCCAAATATCCAATAACCGAAATAATAATAACTGATGGTGTCACCATGGAACCAAGGATCAAGAGGCTGGCCGGTTATGGTTCTTGCCGATGAATTTAAAAAAGCAAAATCCATTGGCTGTTCTGTGTGATTTATGCCGGGATCAAAGTATCTAATGCTAAAAAATATTAGGTAGGTTACTAGGAACGTTAATTCCGTTAAGGAAATTATGCGCCAATTATTTTTTACAATTTGCTTTAAGGTATTAATTCGAATTATGCCAACGATAAAGGAACATATAATTAGCCCGATAAAAATTAGCATCGTTGCAATTTCGGTGGCCGGAATTATTTTGGAAATTGAAAGTAACCATGTCGCGAGAGACAGGCATATGATGCCGAGGGGTTTGCTGATTGAATAACCTTTATCAGGTATCGTCCTAAAGATACTGAGAAAAATTACAAATGTAGCAAATCCCACAACCTCTATTAAAAGCAGCCATGTTATACCGTACAACATTGTGAAATTATATCTATTTTACTATTTAGCCTATGATTCTAGATATAAACAAATTGGGATCGAAAACTGCAATGTCATCAGGCTGTTCTCCTGTTCCTACGAACCATATGGGGATCTTTAATTGATCAGCAATAGCTATTGCTATCCCGCCTTTAGCAGTCCCATCTAATTTGCTGAGGAATATTCCATCTGGATTCACAAATCTTGTGAATTCAACAGCTTGAATTAGTCCGTTTTGGCCAGTAGTGCCATCGATTGTCAGGATAATTTTTACTGAGGATTCATCAGACTCTCTGACTACTATTTTTGATATCTTCTTGAGTTCTTCCATTAGATTAGATTTGCCTTGTAGTCTACCGGCTGTGTCGATAATGGCAACATCCATATTTCTATTTTTGGCGGCATTAATAGTGTCATAAGCCACTGCTCCTGGATCTGCTCCTGGATCTTGGGCAATAACGGTAACTCCGAGTCTTTCTCCCCAAATTTGTATTTGATCTACAGCCGCTGCACGAAAGGTATCAGCGGCACCAAGTATTACCTTTTGGTTCAGACTTGTTAGTAAATGAGTCAATTTTGCTATTGATGTAGTTTTACCGGCTCCGTTTACACCTACCATTACGAAAACAGCTGGCTTCTGCACGTTAGTAAATGGATCTTCGTCATTGAGGTCAAATATTTTTATTAATTCACTTCGGAGTTCTTTTAAGCATTCTTCACCGGAGGATATGTTTTTTATTTTTGCATTTTCTTTGAGTTGGGTAACTATTTTTTCAGAGGTTTCTACCCCAGTATCCGCCGAAATCAATGTATCTTCTAGATCCTCCCAGAATTCAACATTCAATTCCGAATTTTTGAACAAATCTCCCAATTGGGCTAGTAAACTGCTCCGAGTTTTTTCAAGAGATTCGCTGAATTTGGCAGGGTTTCTTTTTTTGAAAATGTTCATTTGTAATATGTGTCAAACTTTAAAACGATCACTATGAATGGATTTAAATATCAAAAGCGATTACAGAATTTCATTCTATATCGGAAGCCATTTTTAAGTCTTTTAGTTATATGGCACTTCCAAATAATGTACACTATAATATATCAAGATTTCGAATAAAGTGAGAGATTAACCTCATGGAACTGAGAGAATTAAAAAGTTTTGTCACAGCAGCCAAACTCAGAAGTATTTCTAAGGCTGCAAAAGAACTGAATATCGGCCAGCCAACTGTCACGACTCACATTAAGAAGTTAGAGAGAGAATTATCAGTCCCTCTATTTGACAGGGTGACAAGGCCTATTCGGCTCACTTTGACTGGTCAAACGATATATGAGCTTTCCAATCCTCTTTTAGATGGAATAGATTCTTTGTCATCGATAATTTCATTGGCAGAGGAAAGGGGTCCAGTTACTATTGCATCAACTCCCGATATTATTCCGCACACTTTACTTAGTGTGGTACAGAAATTTAACGAGCAGTATCCAGCAGTGTATTTGAGAATTCAATCAGCCAATAGAAATGAGGTAACCAATTTGGTACGGACAGGGGAAGTAGACATTGGCATAATACAACACCCAGAAAGAGGGGATGATTTACATTTTGAGCCTTTATTTCTTTATGAGAGAGTGCTTATAGCACCAAAAGGGCACGAATTGCTTTCAAGAAACATTCAGTCGCTGGAACCAATTGCTAAGTATCCTTTAATTTTAATGGCTAAGGGTACTTACACTAGGACTCTTCTAGAGGAACAGCTTCAGAAAGACGCTCTCAAATATGAAGTAATTATGGAATTAGAGAGCATGGATATGATCAAAAAATATGTCGCCCTTGGTATGGGAGTTTCAATAGGTCCAAGGTTGGCTATCGAAGACGATGATTTATCCAANCTTGGTATGGTTTCACTTGCTAATTTTTTGCCAGTGGACCAGGCTGGAATACTGACCCTCCCAGGGAAAAACATATCAGATCCGGCTGAAAAATTTATGACAGTTATGAGAAAAATGCTGGTTACCAAATAACTATTCTACTGTTCCGACAAGGGTAGCGGTGACCAATTGNCTGTGGTCGTATATTGGTCTGTTGGAACAGGTCACTAAAATTATTTTTCCCAGCCCTGGATCGTATAATTCTAGGTCCGATTCATGAAGTACCTCTGACTTTGTTACCTGGTACACCAGTTCCTTACCGGGTTTTCCTAAAGAGATTAGAACTTCGTTACCGTCAATCAAATGCTCAGCGATTTCGGGTAAGTTGTGGAAAACGTTTCCCTCTCCTTTTAGAGGGCTTTCTAGGTGACCAAAATACCATCCTGTAAAGGTGTCAGGTTGATTGGGAGATGACGGTATGCGCCCTACTAAATTTTTNGGGGTTTCGTAAACCATACGGCCATCTTTTTCTACGATCGCTAAATTTTCTACAGGGGCTGTCAAGTTCAGTATCGGTATTGAGATTTTCCCCGGTATGCCTGAAAGTAATTCAACGGTNATATCAGAATCTTCTATCAAACTGAANGCAAAATTGTCTTGGTTATGCTCTGNAGTATTAAAACGGTCAGGTAAAAGCCAATCAGGATCTGACCAGCTTTTGGGATGTATTTTCTTTAGGGATGCATTTTCTCCGTATCCCTNCAGCAATTTGGAGAAATTTTCCACTTCATCCTGATTGGATTGAGGATTGGGATTAATATCCACGGGAACAACCGAAGATTCGTTCATAGCTACGGGTTTTGTTTCAGATAGAGTTTCTTTTTTTGTGGGTTGGTTCGATTGATTCATGTTTGGAGTGGGAGTAATTTCATGAACAGCATTGATGGTCGGTTTCCCATATTCTGCATTCANCGACTNGAGTTCGGCTGACGGTGTCCTTAACAAGTACGAAGTTACAGCAATTATCCCAAGTATTATGAGGCCTGAGACGACTAAAATGAGGCCGAGGAACTTCATCATGGAGGAGCGATTATTTCCAGGTAAATGAGACTCATAAGTAGACATTGGCAGTATCCTGTATCCCTATATGGTACAGCAGTAGTAAAAAGAAAAGCCCTCCGTATGGAGGGCTTTTCTGCCAATTTGTATATGGCTTTTTCCTACCTCATTCTTGGGGAATGAGAGGCTCCACTGGCAATTGGCTCGTTTAAATAAACGTCTCCGTTACGGATTTTAATATTGAATCCACAGTCAGGATCGCTGCAGACCCAAGCCTTGTAATGGATAGGGGCCCCTTGGCTCCCAAAATCCGACAAGGGTAACAAACTCCCTTTTCCGCAATCTCTACATTCAGGGTATGAACTTTCTGTCATTTTTTCTCCTCGTTTCCACCGCCCTTGGGTGTTTAAAATTGAGGAAATTATAACAGGATTGTGACAAATTTAACAACCGGGATAGCGTCGTTACGTACGGTTTTGGTGGAGTATTTTTAAATAGGAACAGAAATCAATTTTTCTATATTTGTGTGCTGTACGGTTAATTTTTGTGACTCAGATAGAGAGGACTTTTCCAATTGGATAAGCACCCTATCTTGACTGATCAAGGGGTAATCACTTCCGAACAGCATTTTCTTTGTACCAACCAGTCGAGCCATAATAGAGAAAATATCAGGGTTATACAGAAACGGGGATGCTGCCGAGTCATAGTATACGTTCTTGAAGGCTAATTTTATTTCGGGCATTAGTTCGTAAAAGGGTAGGCCCCCTCCCCAATGACTTAAAATTATTTTGTTTTCAGGGAAATCACGCACAAAATTTTCAATTGTTTGTAGCCCAACTTTTCCCTTNCCTGGATAATGATGTCCTACAGGTTCTGAACAGTGAATCGTTACGGGTAGGTTTTTAGATTTCAAAATGGACATATAGGCTTCCATAATGAGCTTATCGCTTAAATCAAACCTTTGGAAGGAAGGATGTATCTCCCCAAATCCATACGACCCAATATTTACACATCTTTCAGCCTCCCTGATTCCAGCTTTACCAGAGGAAGGATTTATCCCGGTGAANGGGTAGAGCCGGTATGGATTTTGTGACGCACTCTCTAAAATATAGTCATTCACATAAGAATTTAGACCAGTATCCTGCCACCCCATTCCCAATACTACCGCACTGGATATTCCCGAATTATCTAGCTCATCAATTAGTGTTTCAGCTGGAACCATGACTGAATTCTTGGTTGAAAATAATGTTTCAAAGGTTGCGTCTTTTTTTAAGTACTGATCTTTTCTTTTAATAATGTCTGGAGGAAGAATATGAGTATGGCAATCAATTGTCATGAATTCCTCCCTATCATTAAATAAAGGGCTAAGGCTAGTTGATAGCAACTGCTTATTGGGAAGGATACAATGTGGTCAAGAATAACTACATTCCTGACCCTGGAAAGGAATTTGTTTTTACTCCCAAAAAACTTTAACTAGGGGAATTTTAAATGAAAGCTGTGTATTTTACAGAACACGGGGGCCCTGAGGTACTTAAATTCGGAGAATTACCGGAACCAACCCCAGGGGAAGGGGAGGTAAAAATTAAAGTGAAGGCCTGTGCTCTTAACAGACTTGATATTTACACCAGAGCCGGCGTACGTGGTACAAAAATGGACCTTGCGGAACCTCATGTCTTAGGCGCAGATGTGTCTGGGGAGGTTGTCGAGATTGGACCCAAAGTAACCAGAGTATCTGCCGGAGATAGAGTCGTTGTGAATCCAAGGATCACCTGTATGCAGTGCCGATATTGTCAGTCGAATCAAACCGAATATTGCGGCTCAGCAGGAATGATTGGATCATCCATTCGGGGAGGTTATGCAGAATATGTCGTAGTACCAGCCACTAATGCATTTCCTATCCCAGATGCTTTAAACCACGTGCAGGCAGCTTCCTTACCAACTGTATTTATGCCAAGCTGGAATATACTTATCAGAAGAGCTCAACTTAAGCCCTGGGAAACGGCATTGGTTCCCTCTGCCTCTAGTGGTGTTGGTACCGCAGCTATCCAAGTTGCAAAAAACATAGCGAAATCTACCGTTATAGCCACTACTAGCACAGTTGAAAAAGCTGAGAAAGCTTCTGCTCTTGGATCTGACCATGTCATCAACTATAAATCTGAAGATGTCTCTGAGCGTTTAAAAGAAATAACTCAAGGACGAGGTGTTGATGTGGTAATAGACCATGTCGGAACGGATGTTTGGAATGCCGCTAACAGGCGCCTTGCTAAAGGCGCGAGATACGGCATTTGCGGGGTTACATCAGGGTACAAGGCTGAACTACAGATGGGTGCCATGTTCACGGGTCATTTGACCATGTTTGGAGTGTTTATGGGCCGGAGTGAGGATTTGGAGCAAATCATCTACCATGCTGGCCAAGGAACAATAAAGGGTGTAGTTGATTCAGAATATCCCTTACAAGATGTTAGGAAGGCTCACGAAGACATGGAGGGCCTAGATTTTTTCGGGAAACTAGTAATTACAGTAGATTGATTTAACATACCGCCCTGTCAAGGCTGAGCTCCACAAGTCCAAATCTGGTTGGGGNCGCCTTATTAACTTCTTGGGCCAATATAAATTAGGGTCACAAAATGGTCACAAACTCTTGAGGATGCAAATATAATGGCTAATAACATTAGTGAAGATTTGACATTGGGCTGAGTACAAATAGAGACAACCTAATCCTCAAAGGGCTCTGCTAAAACACCATTAGTACAATTCCATGTCCGGCTGTCAGAATCGGTCAAGCCCAAATTGTAAATCGGTATGGAGCTGACAGAAATGGCAGCCGGCTGGAGAGCTTTAACCTCTAGTTGCTAGAGACCGAACGTCGATGCTGGATCTAACCTCAGGATTCACCAAAGACATAGGCCAAGACCCATTTAATAACCTAGCAGCCTCCTGCCCGACTTGTATTTGAGCAGCTATGACAGCCCTATTGGAAGTGCCTGCTGAGTGAGGGGTCACCATGACATTCTCCATTTGAAATAAGGGATTGTCAGTCGGGGTCGGCTCAATATCAAAAACATCTAATCCTGCCCCTGCAAACTCATTGGTTTTCAAGGCATTGATCAGAGCATCTTCGTCTACTGTGCTTCCCCGGCAAGTATTAATGAAATACGCGGTTGGCTTCATAGCCCTGAAAAAATCTGCTCCGACTAGATGCCTCGTTTGGTTGTTCAGAGGAGTGTGCATGGAAACAAAATCAGACCGTGACGCGAGTTCTTTTAGAGAACCAACCAACTCAACACGATATTCCTTTGCTATCCAAGGCTGAACATATGGGTCGTATGAAATGACATCCATGCCTAGAGCTTGTGCTTTTCTGGCAACAGCCCTTCCTATGTTACCTAAAGAAACTAAGCCAAGTGTTTGATCGGTTATAGGGACCATATCTGATGTCACTGAGCCGGTTTCCGAACCCCATTTACCATTTTTGGTTAAGTCGTTGAGNATTGTTAATTTTTTTGCACAGGACAAAATAAACATTATTGCGTGATTTGAGACTTCTTCAGTACAAAACCCGGCGGTGTTAATGACCATTACAGAGTTGTCTGTAGCAGATTCATGATCAATATGGTTAAAACCGTGCCCAAAGCTAACAATCCCATGGGCTGAATCGATTTCGTCCATTACGGCGCTTGACATGGGAACACCCTGGTTGATTATTACGTCCACTCCTTTTACAGCTTCTATAGTTTCACCTTCGCTCAGACACACATAGACATCGAATTCGCAATCAATTCCTTCTAGTTGTTGTTGAACAAGGCCAGTTTCAGGATTGCTCCTGGATATCATAGCAACCTTAAGTTTCGACATATTATTCCCCCCATCTGATTAATATTGATTAGCAAATTATAACGATAAAACCATTGTGTTTGGGAAAAAATATTGTGCAAACCAGAGAGAATAACGTTAATTAGGCGATGTAGGATCCCGCTGATCTAGGCAGATTAGTTTCCCCCATCAAATATTCATCAACACCTCTAGCCGCTTCTCTTCCTTCTGCAAGTGCCCATACAACTAACGACTGACCCCGAGACATATCGCCAGCAGCAAATATGCCAGGTACATTGGTCATTTTATTGGAATTAGTTTTGACATTTCCTCTCGGATCTAATTCCAATCCCAACTCTTCGACCATGCCTTCATGCTGGGGGTGTAAAAACCCGAGGGCAAGGAATACATAATCGGTTTCTATCTCGAATTCACTACCTTCAATTTCTATCATTTTGGGTCTTCCATTTTGATCTGGCTCGCCCCAATTCAATTTGACACCATGCAGTTTTTTTAAAACCCCATGTTGGCCCGTGAATTTCTTCGTAAGTATATTGTAATCTCTGATTCCCCCTTCTTCATGGGAGGACGAAGTCCTGAGAATCATTGGCCAATTCGGCCACCTATCATTTTCTATGCGTTCCTCTGGTGGTTCTGGAAGAAGTTCTAGCTGGTGTACCTGATTGGCCCCTTGCCTATGCGAGGTTCCTAGGCAATCTGATCCGGTGTCTCCACCGCCAAGGATTACCACATTTTTTCCTGTGGCTAAGATTCTATTCTTTTCTTCAATAGGTAAACCGGCGTTGACATTATTTTGCTGGGTGAGAAATTCCATGGCATAGTGAACCCCTTTCAATTCTCTTCCCGGGATATCAAGATCCCTTGGAACCGTCGATCCGCCTGTAAGAATAAGAACGTCATTTTCGTTGGCCAACTTGGATGCTGACACATCTTTACCAACTTCAGTGTTGGTGATAAATTTCACCCCCTCCTGTTCCATCTGATCTACCCGTCGGTCAACCACATTCTTTTCTAGTTTGAAATCTGGTATTCCTAGAGCGAGTAAGCCCCCAACCCTGTGCGACCTTTCGTAAACAGTTACATTATGCCCAGCACGATTAAGTTGCTGGGCGGTAGCTAGGCCTGCAGGGCCGGATCCAATGACCACTATTTTTTTCCCAGAACGTACTTCTGGAAGCTGAGGTTTAATCCAGCCTTCTTGCCAGCCTTTATCCGATATTGCTTTCTCTATATATTCTATTGTGACAGGATCTTGATTGATATTTAAGACGCACGAAGCCTCGCATGGAGCCGGGCATATTCGTCCAGTAAATTCAGGGAAATTATTGGTGGAATGAAGTTCTTTTAAGGCGTTTTCCCATTGTTTTTTGTAGATAAGATCGTTAAAATCCGGAATCAAATTTCCTAAAGGGCATCCACTCATGCAGAAGGGAACAGCGCAATTCATGCAACGGCTTCCTTGTTTTTCCGCCTCTTTATCGTCCCACTCCGTATAGAATTCGTGGAAACTACTTAATCTTTCTCCTACGGCCTGCCTCAAAGGGGTCGTTCTGCCAAACTCTTTGAATCCAGTTGGCTTACCCATTAGCGTTCACCGTCTCTATATTTTGGTTAATTTCTCTTTCAGCTAAAATTCTCTTGTAGTCATTTGGCATAACTTTTACAAACTTTTTAATCATAGAGTCCCAATTTGAGAGAATTCTCGCGGCATTTTTACTTCCTGTATGTTTTTTATGCAATTCAATCAGTCTCTTGAGGTCATTCAAATTTTTTTCTTCGGATACTTCTTCCAGACTAACCAAACCCTTGTTGCAAATGGATTCAAATTTCCCATTTTCGTCAAATACATAAGCTTCTCCACCACTCATCCCCGCAGCAAAATTGCGTCCAGTTGGCCCTAGAATGACTACTTTGCCTCTAGTCATATATTCGCATCCATGGTCACCAACTCCTTCAACCACAGCTTCAGCACCACTGTTCCTCACGGCAAAACGTTCGCCAGCGATACCTTTTATTAAGACCAGTCCCCCTGTCGCGCCGTACAACGCCACGTTACCGATAATGATGTTTTCCTCCGGACTGAAGGTAGATTTTTCATGTGGCCGGACTATTACTTTACCGCCAGACAGACCTTTACAAAAATAATCATTAGCGTCGCCTTTAAGGTCTATAGACACTCCTTTACTGAGAAATGCTGCGAAGCTTTGTCCTCCAGAACCCGTGAAATCTAGAGAGATAGTGTCGTCTGGTAAGCCTTCTTCACCATATTTTTTTGCAATCACATGGCTTAGCGTAGTTCCTACGGTCCTATAAGAGTTATTGATCTCCTTTGTGATCTTAATAGGTTTACCAGTGTTTATTGAGGCTGCCGCCTCTCTTATTAGATCATTATCCAGCGCCTTTTCTAGCGAGTGGTCCTGGTCGACCACCTTATGCCTTGCCACTCCTTTTGGGACCTCTGGCATATGAAGTAATTGATTAAAATCTAACCCTTTTGTTTTCCAATGGGTTATCAGGGTTTTTTTATCTAGAAGATCTGTGCGTCCAATCATGTCGTCTATTTTCTTGATCCCTAGATCAGCCATTATTTTCCTCAGTTGTTCTGCTATGAAGAAAAAATAATTAATTACGTGTTCCGGTTTTCCTGCGAATTTTTCGCGTAATTCTGGATCCTGTGTAGCTATTCCTACCGAGCATGTGTTTAGATGGCATTTTCTTAGCATGATGCAACCCATTGCTATTAATGGACCAGTAGCCAGTCCGAATTCTTCTGCTCCAAGCAAGCATGCAATTGCCACGTCTCGTCCGGTTTTGATTTGGCCGTCAGCCTGTACCACGATGCGACCTCGTAGATCATTCATNACTAGTACTTGCTGGGTTTCAGCTATTCCTAATTCCCAGGGCAAACCAGCGTGTTTTATTGATGATTCTGGGGATGCTCCCGTTCCGCCTGTGTCCCCACTTATTAGCACGACGTCGCCGTGCCCCTTAGAAACGCCTGCTGCTATGGTTCCTACNCCAGCCTCCGCAACTAGCTTTACGTGGATTCTAGCTTCTGGATTCGCATTTTTTAAATCGTGTATTAATTGAGCGAGATCTTCAATTGAATAGATGTCATGATGGGGGGGCGGTGATATAAGTTCCACTCCCGGAGTGGAATTTCTAACGCCACCGATATATTCATCTATTTTGTGCCCGGGAAGTTGCCCACCTTCCCCAGGTTTGGATCCTTGGGCCATTTTNATTTGGATATCTTTTGCATTAGCCAAATAATTGATGGTAACTCCAAACCTTCCTGAGGCAACCTGTTTAATTGCACTGTTTCTAGAATCTCCATTGGGGTCTAATGTATATCTAGAGTAATCTTCACCACCTTCGCCAGTATTACTCCTAGCTTGTATCCTGTTCATTGCTATTGCCATGGTTTCATGGGCTTCCCGACTGATNGATCCCAGCGATGCTGCACCAGTGGCGAATCTTTTAACTATCTCTTTCGCGGGTTCAACATCATTGACGGGAATTGGGTTCCCAGATTTTTTGAATTCTAACAACCCCCTTATAGTGCTAAGCCTTTTCGTTTCTTGGTCTACGGAATTTGCGAATTGTTCATAACTCTCCCANCTGTTCTCCCTGACCGCATGTTGAAGAGAGGTGATNGTGTTTGGATTCCACATATGAAACTCGCCATCTCTCCTCCATTGGTATTGCCCACCTTGGGAAACATCTAAATTGGAAGAATGTTTATGGGTGCCATAACCGAACTCGTGTCGGTTTTTATATTCCTTCGCTATTTCTTCTATCCCAATTCCACCTATCCTGGAGGGAGTCCAGGTGAAATATGTNTCTATCATGGTTTGGCTCAANCCAACCGCCTCAAAGATCTGAGCTCCTCTGTAGCTTTGTATCGTTGATATGCCCATTTTTGACATTATCTTTAAGATACCTTTATGAGANGCAGCCAAGTAGTTATTGATCGCCTCATCTTCAGATATGTCACGCTCAAACTCTTTGANAGCTATTTGATTCTTAATTGTTGCTATAGCCAAATAAGGGTTTATTGCCCCTGCTCCATAGCCTATTAATGTAGCAAAATGTGCCACTTCTCGTGCCTCGCCTGTTTCTACAACGATTCCGACTTTTGCCCTCTCTCCTTCTCTGATCAGATGGTGATGTACTGTTGAGGTGGCCAATAAACTGGGTAACGGCGCATGTGATTCATCAACGCCTCTATCAGACAGAATTAGTATTGAATGACCCTCTTTCACAGCTTCTGACGCTTCTTTTATAATCCTCTCCAAGGAATCCTTGAAGCCATTTGTGTTATTCACGTCAAAGAGAGTGGATATGGTTCTGGACGTCAAATTTGCCAATGAAGAGGATTTGATACGGGCAAGACCAGAATCTGTAATTATTGGTTGTCGTAGAGTGAGCTGCCGGCAGTGTTTAGGAGTTTCGGAAAAAAGATTTCTTTCCTCGCCTATTGTCGCCCTTAAAGAAGTGACTAGCTCTTCTCTTATTGCGTCCAGAGGCGGATTGCTGACCTGGGCGAATAGTTGTTTAAAATAATTAAAAAGTATCGGATTATGGTCCGAGAGAAATGCTAGAGGNGCATCGTTTCCCATCGAACCTGTAGGTTCATACCCATTTAAAGCCATAGGCTCTAAAATTATTCTCAGATCTTCTAATGTGTATCCGAATGCGTTTTGTTGTTTTTTGATGTCGATGATTTTTTCATCAGTTGCCTTTACTGGCTCAGGTAAATCTTCTAGAAATATCCTATTATTAGAAAGCCATTCCCCATATGGTTTGGAACCNGATAAACCCGCTTTCAAATCACTGTCGTTAACTANCTCTCCTTTTTTGGTGTCTAATAAAAACATCCGTCCAGGGTAGATTCTCTCCTTGTAAAGAACTTTCTCGGGAGGGACGTCAATTACACCAGTTTCAGAGGCCATTACTAACACATCGTCAGTGGTTACTAAGTAGCGGCAAGGTCTAAGGCCGTTGCGGTCTAATACTGCGCAGACTTTTGTACCGTCCGTTCCTATCACAAGAGCAGGCCCATCCCACGCTTCCATTATGCTTGAATGATATTCATAGAAATCTTTTTTAGATTGTTCCATAGGTATGTGATCACCCCAAGCCTCGGGTATCAACATCATCATTGAATGCTCTATGCTTCTGCCGGTAGCAAGGAGGAGTTCAAGTGCGTTATCAAGAGCAGCAGTGTCACTTTGACCTGGTTTAATAACGGGAATCAAGTCACCCGTATTTATATCAGGATCTGCTGATTCGAAAACCTGTTCTCTAGCCGACATCCAATTGGTGTTGCCACGGACGGTGTTTATTTCACCATTGTGGATTATGAATCTGTATGGATGCGCTAGTTTCCAACTGCCTAAAGTGTTGGTACTAAATCTGGAATGTACGAGAGCGAATGAACTAATGAGACTAGAATCAGTTAAATCTTTGTAAAAATCTTCTAGTTGTTCAGCCATTACCAGACCTTTGTAGACTATAGTGCTCGAAGACAAGGAGCATATATAGAAATCGTCAGCATTTTCTAAAACGGCGGCGTCAATTGAAGACTCAATGGTTTTTCTCAAAAGGTACAAATCCCTGTCAATGTTTTCGGNGACNCTTTCTTTTGGGGTAACAAAAAATTGAGTTATGCAAGGACGGTCCCGGTTTGCCAGGACACCTATTTTTTCTGGATCTACTGGAACTTGCCTCCATGTAAGAAGCTCATAACCTTGTTTTGAAACACATTCCTCAATAAGAGATCTACTTGACCTCGTTTGATCTTCGTCAGATGGTAAAAATGCCATTCCCACCCCGTATTGGCCCAGATCAGGTAAATCGCACCCTATCGATAACAGTTCTGATTTAAAAAAATCATGAGGGATTTGTATAAGGATTCCTGCACCGTCTCCTGTCTCAGGATCAGCACCNGCGGCCCCCCTATGTGCCAAATTAGATAAGGCCTCTAATCCCTGCGAAACTATGGAATGAGACTGCTTTCCTTTTATGTTGGCAACCATTCCAACACCACAGGCATCATGCTCAAATATAGGGTCATAAAGCCCTTGTTTAACGGGTTTTTTTAAATTCTTATTTTCATATTGTGATTTCATCTGTTTCCCAATGTGTTGCCTGGCACATTCGTTAAAGAATGGGTAGGTAACGTTCTACTTCATATGCTGAAATTTGTGAAGAATACCTGTTCCATTCTATTTTTTTGTTCTCAATAAAACTGTTAAATACACTGTCGCCCAAGGTTCTTTTGACCAGGTCACTCTTTTCCGTCACCTGTATAGCTTCCCATAAATTTCCAGGTAAGGATTCTATCCCAAGAGAAGTTCTTTCAGTTTCCGACATCTCATGAACACTTTTAGTTGATGAGGGAGGCATCTCATATTTATGGTCAATGCCTTCCAACCCAGCCGCAAGCATTACACTGAAAGCCAGGTACGGGTTACAGGACGGGTCGGGCGCTCTGTACTCAATTCTTCTGGACGATTTTCGGTCCGGTTTAAATGAGGGAATTCTTATTAAATCGGATCTGTTGACCTCTGCCCATGTTATGTAAGTTGGTGCCTCATAGGATGGGACTAACCTTTTGTAAGAATTAACCCACTGGTTTGTTACTAAAGTTATTTCTCTGGCATGCTTCATAAGTCCAGCACAGAAATGTTTTGCTATGGTTGATAGGTGGGCCTCATCTTCCTCTCCATAGAAGACATTTTCATCCCCTCTAAAAAGGGACATATGGGTATGCATGCCGTTGCCGTTAATTTCCGCTACCGGTTTAGGCATAAAAGAAGCGTGATACCCTTTATTAACTGCTATCTCTTTTACAACCAACCTATATGTCATGACAGAATCAGCCATTGTTAGAGCATCAGTATGTCGTAGGTCTATTTCATGTTGGCTTGGTGCTGATTCGTGATGACTTGATTCTACCGGTATACCTAGTTCTTCTAGCGTTAAAACCGTATCTCGTCTCAGATCAGTGCCTACGTCAGTAGAATCTTGATCAAAATAACCACTGTTATCTAACCCTACCGTTGAGGTTGAATCTTTGAAGTAAAAATACTCAAGTTCGGGAGAAACATAGTAAGTATAGCCTTTGTCTAATGCTCGTTTAAGAGTTTTTTTGAGGACAGACCTGGGGTCTCCTTCAAATTCCTTATCATCCGGTGTGATGATGTCACAAAACATTTTGGCGACGGCGTTTGTTTTGGGCCTCCAAGGTAAAAGGCTAAAAGTGGTCGGGTCGGGTAGGGCATATAGGTCTCTTTCGTCTGCCCGGGCATATCCTTCAATTGCAGAGCCATCAAACCCCATGCCTCTGGTAAGGGCATTTTCTAACTCTTCCACCGTGATAGCAAAGCCCTTAATATTACCCAATATGTCGGAAAACCAAAGGCGTATGAATTTTACGTCGTTTTCTTTGGCTTCTCGGAGAACGTATTCGACTGCCTCACTGTTTCTTTCCAACATCGGGAAATCCTTTTAGGAGGGGTTTACTGCCTTCTGTTTGTTCTTGTAATTAGGGAAAATATAGGCATTAAAGAGTAATCATTTGTGAAAAAAGTGTCAAACAAATTCCCGCCTTGCCCGGTAGTCAAAACTTAAATGCGCCGCTCCCAGAAAAGAGTGACGCATTTAAAAATAACTGGGTTAATTATGCATCGAATGAAAGATGAAATTCATATGGATGTGGCCGCAGTCTCACTGGATCAACATCATTTTCAGTTTTAAAGCTTATCCAATTTTCAATGACATCTTCCGTGAATACTCCGCCCTTGAGTAAAAATTCATGGTCATCCTGTAAAGCTTTAAGAGCCTCATCAAGACTTCCCGGTACTTGAGGGAAAGCTGCTGTTTCTTCGGCAGACAGTTCAAAAAGGTCTTGCTGAAGCGGCTCTCCGGGGCTGTAGCCATTTTCTATTCCATCGAGTCCTGCCATCAACATAGCAGCAAAAGTAAGATAAGGATTACAAGTGGGGTCTGCAGATCTGAATTCTACCCTCTTTGCAGCAGGGTTATTGAAATACATCGGGATCCTGCACGCAGCCGATCGGTTTCTAGCTGACAACGCCAAAATTGTTGGGGCTTCGAACCCTGGAGTCAATCTTTTATAAGAATTTGTTGTTGGAGCTGCCAATGCCATTAAAGCCTTACCATGCTTTATCAGACCACCAATGTAGTTGAGGGCGAGTTGAGATAGTCCGGCATATTCGTTTCCTGCAAAT
>PAON01000032.1:0-12697 GCA_002708495.1 Dehalococcoidia bacterium
TAGCGGATGGGTGGTTGTGAGACTCTATTTTGAAGACAATCGCATACCCATCGCCTATATCTACCACACCAGCATTCTCTTCTCCGGGATTCACCAAAAGTCTCGGATTATCTGAAGCAAACAATTTAAGCAGCGGCTTTGAGTGCTTATACCCGCAATGTTCGCTCCAAAGAGATCCAAACAATCCGAGTTCCAGGTGATTTGGCACCCTTCCTAACCTTTTTACAATGAGCTCGTATTCAGCGGGGGATATTGCGAGCTCGTCCAATATCTCCTTGTCATAGGCCATATTTCTTACAATCCTATACCTTCATTAAGTTCCAAACCCCACAAACAATACTCCAATGACTACAATTATCGCCCCCGCAACGGTTTGTTTGGTAACNTTTTCTATTCCTCGCAAAAATAGTGATGCTGCTAATATTGTTATCAGGGGATAAACAGCTACTATAGGAGCCACAACCACTACTTGGGTTACATTTAGTGCCAAGTACCACCCCGAAACACCTAAAGCAGACGCACATCCAGACAATCCAATTAGAACCCAAGACCGCCCGGACAGATATCTGGCCTCCTTGCTTACAGTACCAAAAAACACTGACCCTGTTGCAACCAATCCAAACAAAATCGAAAATGCTGAAGCAACCATGGGAGATGAGAAATCATCCGTAATTTTCTTCCCTACCAAGGCTGACAAAGCATATAAGAAAGCTGCACAAACGGCGAAAAGGAGCCCATAATAAGTAATTTTTTTTGCGGTATCCCTCATTCTTGTATTACCACCAAAGTAATCCCAGCAACTATCATCAAGGTGCCAACACCTAACATGAACCCAATATTCTCCTCTAGGAAAAGCACAGCCAATATAGCGGCAAATAGCGGAGTCGATGACACTACTGCCGATGCTTTTGAGGCGCCAATCAAACTAATGGCGTGAAAATTAAGAAATCGGCCTCCCAAAAAAGTAATTAACCCAGCCAAAATAAACCAAACGAAGGCCATCGGAGATAAGGAAAAAATTTCTTCATAATGCAACAAAAACGCTACCGCCATGGTGACGGCCGTCGAGGAAATGAGTGATATTACTGTAGCTGTTTTTACACTCACCGAGGACATACCTGCTTTTATAAAAACTGCACTCAGCCCGAAACCTAAGGCGGCCATCAGCGAAAGTAATATCCCGGTAATCAACCTACACTTTCTTCCTTAGATAATCAACCACGGATCCGAATATCAATTTGCCGTCTGTTCCTCCCAGCAGCGAATCACAGCAACGTTCCGGATGGGGCATCATACCCAAGACGTTTCCTTCTTGGTTAGTCACTCCCGCGATATTATTTATAGACCCGTTTGGATTATTAATGGCGTCGATATCACCATTCGCGGCACTATACCGAAATATTACCTGTCCATTGTTTTCAATCTCTATCAAGGTTTCGTGTGGAGCAAAATAGTTTCCCTCGCCATGCGATATTGGAACTGAAATGACTTGCCCTGTCTTCGCTCTACTCGAAAATGGGGTGGAGGTATTATCAACTTTTAAATCGGTCCATTGGCATCGAAACTCAAGATGGTTGTTACGAACCAAAACCCCTGGAAGCAACCCAGCTTCACATAAAATTTGGAATCCATTGCATATCCCGAAAACTAATCCTCCGGAACGAGCAAATTTAATCAAAGATTCCATCACCGGAGAAAACCTCGCAATAGCTCCACATCTTAGGTAATCACCGTATGAAAATCCCCCCGGTAATATAATGCAGTCATAGGTTGAAAGATCCGTCTCCTTATGCCAAACGTATTCAACAGATACGTTAAACACCTCATCCAACACAGTGTAGCAATCCACGTCGCTCCAGGTTCCAGGGAAAACAACAACTCCAAATTTCACAACGTTTACAATGCTCTCAATTTTTCAGTTACGATCGTATTAACGATCTTACCGTCGGCACGACCTTTAACTTGAGGCATAACAAAACCCATAACTTTCCCCATATCACTCAAACTTGAAGCCCCTGTCTCGAGTATAGCCGCTGTAATGATCGCTTCTATCTCTTCTGAAGGGAGCTGCTCCGGAAGATACACCGATATAATATTGATCTCTTCTGTTTCTTTATCTACCAGATCCTGTCGATTGGCAGCAAGGTATGCTTCCACACTATCTTTGCGTTGTTGCATTTGCTTAGTAAGAACAGAAATTATTCCCTCATCATCTAAAGTGGTCCGGGAATCAATTTCCGCGTTACGTATTTCAGATAGCATTGTTCGTAACACTGTTCGCTTTAAAGCCTCTTTGTTTCTCATAGCGTCTTTGAGATCTGAATCTAAAGTCTCACGTAGCATTTCTTTATATCTATTCCCTTAGTTTTTGATTTCGAAATCCTAATTCCGAGTATAAATTTTGACTGGCCTGCTGGTCAATCCTAATTCGATTATGCCAGTTTGGATTTGGCAACATGCAATAGTTCCAAAACTCTATTACGCCCTAACACTTCCAATGAATCAAATAAAGGCGGTGATACCTTCTGTCCTGAAGTAGCGACCCTAATGGTTCCAAGTAAGGTTCCAACCTTAACATCGATCGAATCGGCCAACGACCTTAATTCAACTTCGATGGCCCTAGAGCAAAAAGTCTCGATTTTTGAAACCGACTCGTTCACTCTGTCCAGCATTCGAGTCGTAGATTCCGCATCCATGTTTTTTTGTATTAGTTCATTTGGCTCGTAGGTAATTTCATTCTTGAAAACAAAGGCCACCAAACTCGATGCTTCAGAAAGAACTTTAATTCTTTCTTGAACTAATTTGGAGACTTCATCTACCTCATTAGAACTTGGGGTTCTATCAAAAATTTCTGGAGGGAATTCTTTCCAATAGCTTCGAAGTATTTGTGATAACTCCAAACTGCTCATGGACCTAATATAATGCCCATTCATCCAGTTTAGCTTTTCAATATCAAAAATGGCACTTGCCGAACTTATTCGACTGGGATCAAATTTACTAACCAAATCTTCTTTAGATATTATTTCAGTGTCTCCATCAAGGGACCAGCCAAGAAGACTTAAAAAATTAAACATGGCTTCCGGTAAATAGCCTGCTTTCTTGTATTCCAAAACGGAGGTTGCCCCGTGGCGTTTACTAAGCTTAGATTTATCAGGTGCAAGTATAGTTGGCAAATGGGCAAATAATGGCATTTCCCATTCCAGAGCCAAATAAAGCTGAACATGTCGCGGCACACTAGACATCCATTCCTCGCCTCTCAACACATGGGATATGTCCATGTAATGATCATCAACAACCGAGGCTAGATGGTATGTAGGGTATCCATCTGATTTCAATATTATGAAGTCGTCAGAAAGAGAATTATCGAATTCCAAATGACCCCTCACCAGATCATCTAATTCTGACAGGCCCGCATCTGGCATTTTGAACCTCACAACGAAGGAACCAGAAATATCAGATTCGTCCAGTTTCAGGGACCTACAATGCCCATCNTATCCTACTAGAGTCGCCTTACTATCAAGTTGCTTCTCCCTCAACTTTGACAATCTCTGCGCATTACAAAAACATTTATATGCTTTCCCGCTTTGCAACAGACGCTCCGCCACATCGGTATATAAAGTTAGTCTCTCTGACTGAATATAGGGACCATACTTACCCTCCAGTCCAAGCCCTTCATCCCAGTCGAGTCCCAACCATTTAAGAGAGGCTTTTTGCAAGTCGATAGCCCCCTCCACTTTCCTAGCCTGATCTGTATCTTCAACTCTTACTATAAATTGTCCTGAACTGTTTCGGGCTATCAACCAGTCAAAAAGAGCCGTCCTTATATTTCCAACATGAGGTTCACCTGTTGGACTTGGAGCGTATCTAACTCTTATTTTGGAAAAGTCCATAATTTAATCAAAAACTCAATTATTGTTCTAAAAATCAATTTGAATACTAACACTCACCAAATTCTAACTTAGAGAGTGCTTAAATTTAAGCAGGTCCTGTGGTAGAGGAGATTTGAATTCCATCAAAATATTGTCAATAGGGTGAGATAAAGAAATACTCGCCGCATGCAAGAACTGCCTGTCAAGACCAGAAACCTTAGTGCCATATAAAATGTCCCCCGCCACCGGATGTCCTAACGAACACAAATGAACTCGAATTTGATGAGTCCGACCTGTTTTTGGTTTCACATCCAAACAATCAAATTGTGCAAATCTTTCGTTGACGGCATATTCCGTCTTAGCATCTCGGCCATTTTCGACGATTGCCATTTTCTTCCTATCGTGTGGATCTCGCCCTATCGGACCATCTATTATTGCTTTTTTTTGATACATATTTCCTTCAACCAGAGCTACATATTTTTTTGTAACCGTGCGATTCTTAAACTGATCGGATAAAGATCTATGGCTTCGGTCGTTTTTGGCAACAACGATTACTCCAGAAGTATCCATGTCTAGTCGATGTACAATGCCTGGCCTATTTTCTTCACCTACTCCGGTTATATCAGGGCATAGAGCCATTACAGCATTAATCAAGGTGCCATCAGGGTGGCCAGGTCCCGGGTGAACAGAAAGTCCAGCAGGTTTATCAATAACAATGAGTGATTCGTCCTCGTATATCACTGTCAATTCTATTTCCTGTGGCTGTAGAGAAGTCTTTTGGTACTCAGGAATATTGGNTATGATTTGTTGTCCGACAGCTACCCTTGTTGAAGGTTTTCCTATCTTCCCATCCACTTTCACTAGNCCTTTTTTTATCAGTTCNCTTGCACTAGANCGGGAATANGTTTCAATAACGCACGAAATCATTTGGTCTAATCTNATATCGTCTCGTTGAGCCACAAATTTTATTTCATTCATGAATCANCAGGTCGACTTTCATCTGAAGNGGANATCCAACCAAATCTTTCTCCGAGCAGCAGGGTAAGAATCAATAAAACCATTCCGACGCTTATCGAAGAATCCGCCACATTAAAAGCAGGCCACCACCCAACACTTATGAAGTCCACGACTGCACCATCTTTCAAACGATCAATCAAATTTCCTAAAGCCCCTCCAACTATCAATCCTATGCTCAGGCGGTACCATATGACCGAGATTTCTTGTTTCTGAAAATAATACAAAACCACCCCGATTCCAACTATAGATGCTATGATCAAGAGGTTAGTGAAACCAGAGAAAAGTCCGAATGCAGACCCGGTGTTCAGCCCATGAACAATCCTTAAGAATCCCTCTTCTGGCCAAGAGCCATATAACGGGAGCTGTTGACGAATCACCTCTTTGGAGACTTGATCCAAAATAAATACTACGGTAGCTATACTGTAAAAAACCCAGTCTCTATACCAAATCATATTCTTTAAACTTTAACGAATTTATGGACGCCTTAACTAGTAACAGATGCTACTACACCATATTGTACTGGGTTTAAATTACACCCGGTTTAAGCCAACTTCCTCTATAAAAATACCAAAAGAACGCTAAACATCTCACCACATTCCCACAAGCGATCCCCCATGGAACTCCTCCAGAATCCAAGGGAGTTAAAAAGGCCAACCCAAAAGCCATAGGTATTTCAATTAACCACATAGTTGTCAGTGTTATATTCATTGGGGCAACNGTTGCCCCAGTGTTACTTATCCCATGTGTCAAAACTTGGACTGAACTCATAGGAAANGTGGCTATGGCAAGTATGATCAACCAGGTGGTCATATGCCCAAGAAAGTTGGGATCCCCATTAAAAACAGTAGCAATCTCCTCTGTAAACAATAAATACAAAGTCATNGCTATAGCACTTAAAATGGCAGAATATACTAGTGCCCAGCTCAATGANCTTTTAGCCCTGTTGACGTACCCAACCCCTAAATTCTGCCCTGCCACTGCTGCTGAAGCTCGACCTAAACCCCTGCTGGTGTTATTGACAATATTTTCAACTCTCCTTGACAAAGCAAAGGCTGCNACTGGGGCATCACCGAATTTTGAGACGCAAACTAAAAGGATCAACTGAGAAACCGATCTCTGCATAGATGTCATGGCAGCTGGCAGCCCAACTCGAAATAATNTCCATATCAAAATGACATCAATTCGATAGGATTTAAAAGACAATTTTAACCCTGAATTCCCTTTATATAACACTACTAAATTCATAATCATACCCAGGAACTGAGCCACGATGTTTGCCGCAGCTGCACCAGCTATACCCATGTCAGGAAACCATAACCATCCAAAAATGAAGAAAGGGCTAGACAATATGTGAACTCCGCGGCTTACAGTTACGGCCTTCAGAGGGTTTATACTGTCTCCTGCTGCGTTCAAGGCCCCACCGGTGAGGCGTATAAAGTTTTGCATCGAGTACGCAACAAATTGAAGTTGCATATACGTGGTCGCCGACTCAATCACGGCCNCACTNACTCCAACTACCGACAATAACTTATCTGTGAAGATGATTCCCAACCCGCCAACTACTAAAGTCCAAATGAAAGTCATTGTCAGAGCTTGTAATAACACATGGTTTGCATACTCTCTATCATTTGCTCCAATAGCACGAGATATCATGGCCCGCATGCCAGCATCCAGGCCTATCCTAGCTGTGGAGTAAATCAATATATAAGTTTGGGCTACACCAAGACCTGCAATTGTCTTGTACCCCATTCTTCCGGCCCAAAAAAGATCTGCAATCTGATCCACAACAGTAAGGGCACTGTCGGCCATTTGAGGCCAAGCCATGTTCCACAAGTTTCTGGGTACACTGCCACGTGTTAGGTCTCGCCTTGAGGCATTACCTTCCTTCCCTCCAGGATTGACTCGCGGCATTAAAGCACTTTAGGCATGCAAAAAATTTGTTGGGTGTGGCAACTTCGGCTTTTTGACCAGTAACATAACAAAAGCGCCCGCCAAATTTATTACCGCATAGGAAATAAATGGGACAGTGTAACTACCATAATTATCAAACATCCATGCTGCCCAAACCGGAGCGATGGCCATTAAAATGCCGTTTGGTAGCATAGACCAACCCATTATGGAAGCGAAGGCTTTTCTACCGAAATAATCGCCCCTTATTGCGGTCATTAGAGGTATTCGTCCTCCAAAGGCTGTTCCGTACAATATCGCGAACAACAAGGCCATTGGTAANCCATTTGCCATGGTCAATACTATGGTGGATATCCCTTGCAAAAACAAAAAAANTGCCACCAAGTATTTTTTCGATANTTTNTCTCCCAGCCATCCAGCTGCAAAAAGACTAGGTAGGGCGACCACAGAAGATGCCAGCTCTATATAACTGGCGGTAGTTGAACTTAGACCAATATCCTGCAATCGGGCCATTAAATGAATCGACAGAGTAGCTAGAGAAATAGTAGAAGAAACATGTGCGACTGTGAGAATCCAAAAAACTTGGGTCTTCAAAGCCTGCCCTACTGTAAATTCCACTTCGCTGTCTTCAGAGGTTTTATTATCTGAGATCACCAAACCTGGGTCTGGCTCGTGTGAGCTTGGAATCTCCCCGTCTGGCTGGAGACCCAGTTCTTCGGGATGATTTCTAATGATTTTCACGCAAGGCAGTGCAATCGCAATAATTATCAGCCCGAAGATAAACACGGTGAGACGAAAACTATGGTTCAGTGCGATTGTGTAGGGTGGAACAAAAATACCGGCAATAAGAACCCCTGACATTGCNCCAGCCATCGCTATTGTTCGTTTCTTTTTGAACCANCTATTTAAAATAGTAACGACTGCCAACCATCCCCCAATACCGTTGCCAAGGTTTATCAAAATAAAAACAGCATAAAATTGCCATAATGATTGAATGGAAGAAAAAAGTGTAAACCCAACAGCCATAATGAAAAATCCGATTAGTACCATTTTTCGAGCACCAATCCGNTCAATTAAAAAACCCTCAACAGGTCCTAGCGCGGCCCCTTCCACACGGGTCAAAAGAGAACTTAAAGAAATTTGTGTTCTAGTCCAGCCAAATGTATTCTGAAGCACGGGCATCATAGGACTCATGCCTCTAAAAACACCAAGTGAGCTAATGGACAGTAAAAAGACACCGACAACGACAAGATACCAACCATAAAAAATATTTGTCGATTGAGAATCCTGTCCTAAGGATTCAGTGTCGTTATGTCCCGGAAGTTGCATCCGGAAGATGGTAACAGAAAGATATTGCATTCACAGGTTTTGAATCCTTTTTGTTGGATATATTTAAGTGGCTTATGGAAGGCTTTTATTCATGAAAATAACAGATTTAAAAGTGTGGGTAACGGTTCCGGAAAGATCTTCCGTTGATGGGTCCCCAAGCGGGCGAAGTTATGTATTTTTAAGAATAGACACCGATGAGGGTATTTCCGGTTTTGGGGAAGCTACTAGTTCAGGAGGGGGCGGAAGTATCGTAGTAGGTAACATGATCAAGTTTCTGAGAAATTCGACTGCGGAAAGGGATTTCAGGGAAACGATAATAGGTGAGAACCCCGAACACACGGAACTAATTTGGCATAAATTGTTTAGACGATTTACAGGTGGTGGTGGGTTTGGCGGTTTTGTTACCACAATGTTGAGTGGAATAGATATTGCCCTCTGGGACATAAAGGGTAAAGCTGCGGGTAAACCAATATATGAGATATTGGGTGGGGGTCCTCTTCGGGAAGAAATAGAACTATATACTCATGTTGCCCCAGGAGATCCTATTAAAGCGGCGGCGGAAGCGAAAATGCTAGCAAAACAGGGATTCAAAGCGCTTAAAACGGACCCATTTATGCCTGAGATGAGACAACATCATAGGAAATATATGCAAGGCTCCATATCTCCAGAAGGAGCGGAACTCGCCATAGAAACAATATCGGCCATCAGAGAAGGTGTTGGGAAAAACATAGATATACTGATAGATTGCCATGGAAATTTCGATGTTCCAACAGCAATTGCCATGGCTAGAAAATTAGAACCATTTCACATCGGATGGTACGAAGAGCCCGTTCAGCCCAATAGTAACCAAGCTTTGAAACATGTCAAGGAATCGGTATCGGTACCTATTTGTGTAGGAGAACGGTTATATACCAGATGGGATTTTATACCTGTTCTAAAAGATAGGCTAGCAGAATTTTTGATGCCTGACATTTTATGGACCGGAGGAATCAGTGAATTCTATAAGATAGCCAACCTGGCCGAATCATTCTACGTACCCGTTAGTCCCCACGATGCCAGTGGTCCCATTAACATTATGGCCGGCGCCCATACAATGATGACTGTGCCTAATTTTTATAAATTAGAATTTAATCATGCCCAACTCGATTCCCACAATTCCTTGATAGACAGGCCTTTGGATATCGTGGACGGCAAATTGAAAATGTCCGAAAAACCCGGATTGGGAATTGAGTTAGATGTGGAATTCATTGAAGCCCATCTTGATGAGGACTGGAATTAAACGAATATGCCCCATTTTGAATTTAAATGTACGGAATGTTTTAAAAACCATAAAGCTGATCCCCAAACACTTCGGTGTGGGACTTGTTCTGGAACCTTATCAGTCAAATATGACAATTCGAAAAACCAGGTTAGCCGTCAAGTAGGTGATGGGATGTTAGACATGCCTATTCCTTTATGCTCTCTCTCCGAATACCTCTCACTCGGTGAAGGGAACACCCCGATTGTATCCATGCCCAACATTTCCACTATGCTTGAAACTGAAATTTATGCCAAGCTTGAATTTATGAACCCTACGGGGTCTTTTAANGATAGGGGCACCGCAATGATGATCTCTGCTTTGAAGTCTAAGGGTGTCAGTGAAATTGTGGAAGACTCTTCAGGAAATGCTGGAGCTTCCGTATCCGCATATGCAACCAGAGCAGGAATAAAAGCCCACATATTTGCACCTTTGTCAGCTCCACAAACAAAGCTAAATCAAATTAAAATATATGGTTCAATTTTACATGAAGTAGATGGCAGTCGTGACGAAACTACCCAAGCGGCAGAAGAATTCGTTGAGAATAAATCNNTCGTTTATGCATCNCATAATCTCAGTCCATTTTTCATAGAAGGTACAAAAACATTCGGATACGAAATATTCAATGATTTCGACAGCGAAATTCCAGAAAATATTGTGGTACCAGTAGGAAATGGGTCACTTTATTTAGGGATTTGGAAAGCGCTGGAAGAACTAAAAGAAAAGCGCCTAATCAAAACTCTACCCAAATTGCATTGCATTCAAGCTGAAAACGTAAATCCTATAGCGTCAAATAAAACCTTAAGTAAGTCCGAAATAAAATCAACTGTGGCAGGGGGAATAGCAGTCGGGTCTCCTCCTAGAAAATCAGAGGTTCAGAGTGTGTTGCGTCAATCAAAAGGATTTGCTAACTCAGTAAAAGAGGCATCAATTGTAGAATGGCAGATTAAATTAGCAAAACATGAGGGCCTCTTTTGCGAACCCACTTCTGCCGCGGCATTTGCTGGCCTCGAAAATCTCATCAATGCAAAAGAGATTAACAAAAATGAAAGGGTCCTAATCCCGATTACCGGCTCCGGACTAAAAGATATTTTCCCCAAATAGATTTCTGTTACCGATACTTTGATATTGTTTTTTCTAGGCCCTCCAGAGATCCTTTTATAGTCGCATCCTCCATGCAGTAGGATATTCGGAAATACCCAGGCAACCCAAACCCGCGACCTGGCACTACAAGAACCCTATTTTCCTTTAGCTCCTCTGTAAATTGGACATCGTCCTCTATAGGAGATTTGGGAAACATATAAAAAGCACCTTGAGGCTTGATCAATGAATATCCCATATTTGTTAGCTCTTTGTATAAATAATCTCTTTTCTTTTCATATATTCTCACATCTATCGTTGTATCTTGTAGATGAGCTATCAGATGTTGAATAAGAGCGGGGGCATTCACAAAGCCCAAGGTTCTATTACAAAACACTAATCCATCGACCAGTTCCTCAATATCAGAACAATCTGGGTTGACTGCGATATAGCCGATTCTTTCACCTGGCAAAGCAAGATCTTTCGAATGAGAAGTAGCGACTATACTCCTGTCATGGTAGTTGAATATGTGTGTGTATTCGAGATTGTCAAAGATGATTTTTCTGTACGGTTCATCACTAACCAGATATATTTCAGTCCCGAATTCCACTTCTTTTTCTTTAATGATCTCGCACATTTCCGACAAAGTTTTATCTCCATAAACGACCCCTGACGGATTGTTTGGCGAATTTATCAAAACACCTCTTGTATTAGTGTTGATAGAGCTGCGAAAAACTTCCATATCCGGTAGGAAATTCTCATCGGGTGGTACTATTTTGCAAGAACCACCGTGATTGTCAGCATAAAAATTATATTCAACGAAGAAAGGTGCAAAAATTACGAATTCTTCGCCAGGGTCCAACAGGGTTTTCATAACTACGTTGAGGGCCCCGCCAGCACCGCATGTCATCACAATTTCGTTTGCAGTAAACGACAACCCTGTCTCGTTAGAAAGTCCATTAGCCACTGCTGTTCTAGTTTCAGTTAATCCGGCATTAGGCATATAACGGTGCATGCCGTTTATAGGGTTTTCCGATATCTTTTTTAACTCTTTATAAAATTGTTCGGGTGGGTTCATTACTGGGTTACCTAGAGACAGGTCAAAAACATTTTCTTCTCCGTATTGCTGTTTAAGAGAAATGCCTTCTTCAAACATTTTTCTTATCCAAGAACCCTTTTCCATGAACCCGCGAACTTTGTTAGAAATTGCCATTTTGCTAGCTCCATTCAATCGTTTGAACAATTTGGATTATAACCGTCAGTTTTCTTCACCCATATCGCCTATCGCATCTAATAATCTACTCAGGGTTTCAAGCCCAAGTCTTCCTGGCATTCTAAGTACTAATTCACCTTTGTCGTTTATTACAATGAAGAAAGGGAAAGAACTTACACCGTAAGCAGTAGCAATTTGGCTAGAGGGGGTGTCTACTATCGAAGGAACGGGCCATTTTTCAAGATCCAGCCATGTGTGAGGTGGAAAATTGGGCCTTTCCTCATTAATTGAAGTTAATAGAGTAACCATCCGAACCCTATCTAGAGAATCGGTTTCATTCAAAAATGGCGCTAATTCTCTCACCTCATTTCGACAATGAGGGCACCAGTGCGCAAGAACCATTATTAATGTCGTTGGCCCCTCACCGCCAATGTAAATTTCTTCCCCATCCAAGCCAACACCTTTTACTTCAGGAGCCGCCCAACCTAATGCTGAATCCTCATACCCTTGAACCAGTTTTGGCAGATATTTCCCTCTAATTTGTACTTTTACTTCCCTATAAAATTCTTCCTCTTCATAGGGTTTAATTACTTTATTATCAACGGTTTCATCAACACCAATTGAAGACCCTGTTGCAAGTTTTTTATCGTTAAGTGATTGGAGAGATGTAGACGGGTTATTAGAAACAACCGTTGGAAGTTGCCTAGCTGGTTCTGTTTTTTTTGCTGGTAGTTCATTAGATTCCACAATGACGGTTCCCGGAGTTGGTAAATCTCTCGCCGCATCAACAAGTTTGTTGTCCGATATAACCTGGAGTTTTGAAATCTCCGGTTCGGCAATAGTATTGCCGGTAGAGTCCGCCTCGGTGCTGCATCCTAACAGCAAGGCAAATAAAACTAAACATATCGGAAATAGACCAACCTTATGAGGGTTGCTAGCGGAGAAAAATTTATTGGGCAGTGATTCCACCATCTATAACCAATT
>PAON01000033.1:0-34870 GCA_002708495.1 Dehalococcoidia bacterium
TCGTAAGACCTGGGTGTAAAAGTTCGCATTCATATAATTGGAATTCTTTTACTTTTACAATTAATTCTGAAGCTGAGAATAAAGCCTCAGGTTTTTGAATTAACTCAGCGCCCACTCTCTCATAGCTATCATTTGGTATACCGCTGCCGACTCCAGCATTTTGTTCAACCAGTACCCGATGACCACTTTTTATCAAAGTGTCTACGCCGTCAGGCGTTATGCCGACTCTTAGTTCTTGATCTTTGGTTTCTTTAGGGAGTCCTATGATCATAAAATTTACTGTTACTGTTATGGATTTGACCCAGTATATATGGACTGATTTAATAGCTGAAGTACTATTTTATAGCCACCTTTCTACTTAGGAGCCAATCATGCCTAGTATGCCAGACGCACAAATCGCCCAGATCAATGGGAATTCACTTGCTTTTTATGAGTGGGGTGAAAAAGGCAACCCAGTTTTAGTTTGTCTTCACAGCCATACCAATTCTGCTGCTTCTTGGAGAGAGTTTGCTGAGTTCGCATCTTCTAAATATCACGTTTTTGCTCTAGATCAACGTGGGCATGGAAATAGTGAGTGGGCAAATGACGGATATGCTAGGGTTAGATTTGTAGAAGACCTGTCTGAATTTGTCAAAATAAATGAATTTGAAACTATCACGCTTGTAGGGTGCTCGATGGGTGGGTGGCATTCGATTCTGTACACAGTTACTAACCAAAGCGTTGTAGATCGGATTGTTATGGTTGATATAGCACCAGAGCCTTCACCGGAAAGGCTTCAAGCTCCTCCTGCTGCTCCTGCTCCGATGGAATTTCAGACTCTTGAAGATGGTTACCAATGGCTCAGATCTGGGAACCTTTTAGCTTCAGATGAACGCTTACATGAAGAAGCGGAATCTAGGTTGAAGCAAACAGATTCAGGTACTTGGACATGGAAAGCGGATTTAAATGGCTTCGATAATCCACTCCCAGATATGACTAGCACCGAATTAATTGATAGATACTGGTCTGCCATAGAGAACATACAATGCCCAATATTTGAGATTAGAGGGGCAGAAAGTGGCCTTGTGAGCGACGATACTATCAATAAGATGAAAACCCTTGGTAAAGACGTGACATATGTTGATGTAGCAAGTGCAGGACATGTAGTGATGGTGGATCAACCTGAAGCCTTCATAGAAGCTGTCAGAGGATTTGTTGGGCTTTAGAGATTAGCCCTTTAAATTTTAATTATGAACCGGTGAACCATCTGGAAAATGAGTCGACATGGCTCTGATTACCTGTTAGCTGGGTGGAAGTATCTTCAATGGACTCTGATAGGCTTTTTCGGCCTGTAATTAGCAATGCGAATTCACTTGGTGAGGTGTGTATTTCCGCATCTGAATCAAAGGAATTAATTGGGAGCTCTTCTATATCCAATTCACCTATGGCGCTGGCTATCCGTAGCCCATTTGAAGTACTAAAATTAACTGCTAGCGTCTGTGAAGGGCTCTCAGTAGAATCAGTGGTTTTAAACCATCGGTTGATAAGCTTATTGCAGAAATACTCAGGCAATAGCGGCGCTAATCCTGTGTCGACCAAATATTCTTCATTTACGGCATTTAAGGCATCCCAGGCATGAATTGTCGACTCAAACAGAGTCCATAAAAGGATTCCCTGAATCGAAACCCAATTTACGGGATGATATGCCGGCAAATTCCATTGGTTGTCTTGGCAAGAATTGAAGCCATCCAATAATCTCTGAAATCTAAGTTCTAATTCGTTGATTAGTGCATCTTTTGAGTCGAAATTTTTACTAGTTTCCTTAGCTCTTTCTGAGAGGCGTCCGGCTAGTGATTTGCCGTCTAGAGTACCTGGTTCATCTCTCGAACTATTGGGATCATCTAAAATGTTTTCTTCATTTTTTGCCGAATCTATAAAAATAAGGTAATTAGTCACTACTGATGATAGGTGTGCCATTACATCTTTCACTGTCCAGTCATCGCAGCGACTTTGAATTTCCCAATCTTCTTCAGTTAAGTTTTTAAGTTGGGCGATCAATTTTGCAGAGAAGCCATTTAATTGTTGCAAAATCTGATCCTGTTTTTCTTTTATCAAACCTACCCCCTTTCTCAGAGAAGCTTCTTGAACGATGGAGGTGGCGTCTTAGCGGCGCTACCTATCCTGATTTTTCATAATCCTAATATTGGTATTGTAACGGTGTAGGGGATTTATGGGGTTCTTCTGGCAACTATTGTGCTTATTGATCGGAAGGCACCATTAGTAAGCTCTGCAAACTCATCCCGATTTAGTTTAACCTTCGTTTTTATAGGAGGGATATTGATTACCTGATCGTAGTAAAGATAGTATTTCCGAATAAAGGAGAGATAATGCATCGGTTGCAAATTAAGGTCCTTGTTGGCAGNTAAGCCGAGNTGCNCTATAAAGCTTAGTAAATATTGTAGAGGTGAGAGTTGTCTAAAAAGATAAAAATTGAGGCCAAAATTATTGTTGCCTATCAGACCGGAGAACATCGTATCCTTCGGGATGGCTGTGTTGTCGTTGAAGGCAACCAAATAAGTTTTGTAGGGAAGACTTTTGATCAACCTGTCGATGAAGTAATAGATGCAGGGGATAGGATAATTACTCCTGGGTTTATAAATACCCATTGCCATATGGCAGGATCGCCTCTGGATAAATCTTTCATTGAAGATGTTGGGAGCCGGCAGTTTTATTTGTCAGGCTTGCCAGTGATGTTAAGAGCTCGGGGTGGAGCAATGAGGGACCAGGACAAAGAGGCATGCGTGGATTATTCAGTAGTGGAACTTATCAGGACTGGAACCACTACCATTATGGAGCAAGGCGGGATGGGAGATTATGTAGCTGAGGTTGCCGAGCAGGCTGGATTGCGGGCCTATATAGCCAACATGTATAGCTCTGCCAGTTGGACTAACCCAACTGGCAGACAGGTCGAATATGATTGGAACGAAGCAGCAGGAATAGAAGGTTTAAAAAAAGCCGTTGATTTTATAGAACGGGTAGACGGGCGTGGGAATGGTCGGATAAAGGGATTTTTAGGCCCTGCCCAAATTGATAACTGTACTGAGGAGCTACTTCGTATGAGTAGTGAAGCTTCCAAAGAGATGCAAGTGCCGATAAGTTTGCATACAAGCCAGGCGGTTTTTGAATTCCAGGAAATTGTCAGACGTTACGCAATGACACCCGTGGAATGGCTAGAGTCTATTGGTTTTCTAAATGAATGGTCCCTGTTGGGACATGTTATATACCCAGCAGGACATAGCTGGGTAAATTTTGCAGGTGATGACCTTTCAATCTTGGAACAAAATAAAGCTTCTGTTGCCCATGCTACTTGGGTTTTTAACAGGCGAGGCATAGCTATGGAATCATTTCCGGGATATTTAGATGCTGGTGTAAATGTTTGCCTTGGAACAGATACTTGCCCTCAATCCATGATTGAAGCGATGCGTTGGTCAGCGGTAGTTGGTAAGATTATGATCCGACAGACTGAGAAATCTACCGCGGCTGATGTTTTTAATGCGGCTACCCTCAACCCGGCAAAAATGCTTCACCGAGATGATTTGGGCCGTATCTCTGTTGGTGCCAAGGCCGACCTTCTTTTCTGGGATACCTCGTCGATGTTTATGGTTCCTTTACGGGATCCCATAAAAAACATCGTATATAACGCCACTGCCGATGAGTTAAAAGATGTCATGATCGATGGTGAATGGGTCATGAAAGGAAGGGAAGTTTTGAAAATTAATGAACGGCAAGCCAATGAGAAACTTCAAATTGCAGGGGAGCACGTTTGGTCTTCCGTCAATCCAGAAGTTGCCAGCAGCGCGGATGAACTATCTCCTCAAACTTTCTCCAGCTTTAAGGTTTAATTCTGCCAGCTGTAAAACCAGAATCAATTAAACTTTGTAGAATGTATAAACATCCTCTGTAAGAGCACCAGGCTCAGGGAAGGGGCTGTCGTCAGCGAATGTCACAGAGTTTGCCACTGCAGTTTCACAACCCACTTCTATTTTTGCGAGTTCTTCTTCATTAGCAATTGAGCTGTCTAATATGTAATTCTTGAATGTAAGGATGCAATCCCTATCCATGTAGTATTTCTGCTCTTCTTCTGATCTGTAAGTAAGAGGGTCATCATGACCGGCGTGACCTAGATATCTGTAGGTTTGAGCTTCTATTAGGGTTGGACCTTCTCCGGCTCTTGCTCTGCCAATTGCTTCCTTGGCTACTTCAAACACATCCAGTACTGACTGACCGTCGACTGTCACCCCGGGAATTGCATAGCCATCGGCTCTATTAGATACGGACCCTCCTGCGACAGAGTATTCGAAAGGAGTTGATTCAGCATATCTGTTGTTCTCACACACGAATATAACTGGAAGATCCCATATACTCGCTAAGTTCATAGATTCATGGAGGGCGCCTTGACTTGAAGCACCATCCCCGAAGAAAACGACACTGACATTATCAGTTCCTTTAACTTTAGCAGTTAAAGCAACTCCCGTGGCCACCGGTATATTGGAGCCGACTATTCCATTAGCTCCTAGCATTCCTTTATTTATGTCGGCAATATGCATCGTGCCGCCCTTTCCCTTGCCGGTTCCTGTAGATTTTCCCAATAGCTCTGCCATCATTTCATTTAGATCCACACCTTTAGCAATGCAGTGATGGTGGCTTCTGTGAGTACCGAGAACAAAGTCTTCATCTCTGAGTTGAGCGCAGACCCCGGTTGGGACTGCCTCTTGTCCTATTGAAGAATGTATTCCTCTTAATTTGCCAGCGTCTGCTTCACGTCTTGCTTGTTCTTCAAAACGCCGAATGGTGAGCATTTTCTCGTACATCCATATTATGGACTCTCTGTTAATCTCATCATGACTCATCAGGCATACCTCAACTCAAACCTCTTAGTCGTAACTATGTTTATCCGTGCTATCTATTTATGCAATTTACGAAGGTTAGCATAATGTAAGTTTTGAACAACCTAGCTTCGGGCAACCACGTTATTGTCATCTAACTCTTTAATCTCATCTTCAGTATATTCTGCGATATCCCTTAATATTTCTTCGGTATGTTGTCCCACCGTAGGTGTTGATCCCACTACCATTTCTGTCCGGCTAAATTTAATCATTTTCCCGGCAACATGTATTTTCCCGGCGATCGGGTCAGGGACCTCCATGAGAATCTCTCTTTCGTGTAGATGTGATTCTTGTGCGGCCTGTTCCACATTATTTACGGGAGCGCAAGGAATACTAAAATCGGATAGGTAGTCAACTACCTCTGTCATTTTTCTTTCTGCGAACCAAGTACCGAGCACATCATTTATGGCTTCACCGTTTTCGGCACGAGCTGCACGTGAACTAAACCGTTCGTCTACTAACCATTCTGGTTTACCAACGGCCTCACACATTCTTTTCCATATGTTGTCATTTCCAGCGGCGATTATTACAAATCCGTCTGAAGTTTCGTACATTCCTCCCAGAGGGTTTTCTGCTCCCCCATAGCTAGTGGCTCTTTCCGTTATATGCCCATTACCTAGGTAGGCGGCTATTGGTATTTCATTGACGGTGAAGCCGGTGTCTGCGAGTGATACGTCTATTGCTTGACCTTCCCCAGATATCTCTCTCTCCCACAACGCTGCCAGAGCACCGATTGTTGCATGCAAAGAAGTTATTCTATCGATTAAGGGAAAATAGGTCTTGGTGGGGGGATCGTCTTTGAGACCTGTTAACGACATCATACCACCCATTGCTTGCCCTATAGGATCAAACCCAACCTTGTCCCTATGAGGACCATATTGGCCGTATGCCGAAGCATTAATCATGATGATTTTGGGGTTTAGTTTTTTTAGAACATCGTATCCAAAGCCCATAATGTCTATGGTTCCTGGTCTAAAATTCTGTAGCAGAATATCAGATTTTTTGACAAGTCTGGTCAATACTTCTTTCCCTTTCTCGGTTCGAAGATCTATGGCAAGACTTTTCTTGCCACTGTTGTACTGAACCCAATATGCACTCTGTCCCCTGACAGTGGGACCGTTTTGTCTGCTTTCGTCACCTTTCAGGGCTTCAACTTTTATAACCTCGGCACCCATACGTGCAAACATCAGGGCGCACCTAGGTCCCGCTTGATAACGACCCAAGTCCAACATTCTAATTCCTGAAAGTGGTCCACCATTACCGTTTTGAGTCGACATATTTCACCTTTCCATTCATTTTGAGTTCATTAATCTTACAGAAAGACCCTTCCTGTGGGCGGTTACCTGCATAAACGCATTACCACCTACCNCAGATTCTCGTGGTCGNCAGNNNNCTGNCGACCACGAGAATTAATATTTATGGCAGATACTGATCGATTCCGATTGTCTCTGCACTAGGTCCTGTAGGGAAAACAAGCGTTTTTGCCCTATCGGCACCAACCACTACGATATCTATCTTATCTGGGCTGGCTAGTAGTGGCACTTTAGTGTCTATTAACTCTTGTTCTGTTTTGTCCCGTATCCACTGCCATTCTTCTTCGACCCTTGCATCATTAGGGGGCATAAAATGAATGAATTTGCCAAGGCTACCGTATGCGTGTTCGAAGATAAAATTCCTCGCATCTTCTTTTGACCAGCCTTCAGCTGCCACGGGCAAAGCCACATCAGGAGGCATGAAAATTAGACGCTCCTGGCTTTGTAGATGGCCGACAGAACGGTTACCAAATGTAATGCCATATGCCAATGTTTTTAGTAATCCTTCAGCAGATGTATTACCTTGATCTTGTACATCTAATTCCCCGTCGGTTGTAAATATTGTTACAGCACTCTGGTCGTCTGAGAAGCCTCTATCAGAAGCAAATGAAGGCCAAGGACTCACCTCTTCATTTTCGGCCAGACACGGCACAAACTTCCGTGTAGTACCTATGGTATCCATGTCCATTTTATGTGGGTACCACATACCTATATTCTTTAGGCAGAGATAAAACGCCCTACCTATGGTTATGTTTATTTCATTCTCCCTTCCTGGGCCAAGAGCTGATCCTCCGTTAAGGCCTACTTTCTTTGCTANAGGGCCATTCACAACCAGCATAGGTGCTTGCGGACTTGTCGACATCAGCAAGGATTTACCACCCTCATTACCTAGAACAGAGAAACATTTCACCCCGGCTATAATAATCGGCATGTGTTCGGGCTTTGCCCCAGCCATAGCTGAATTAATTGCTATTTGCTCTACAGTGGCNATTCCGAATCCTGGAGGCATGTCGCAGACGACGTCATCAGCATTCAAATTAGTGCCCGCTATTANCTTATCTACAGCCTCTCTAGTAGGAGGCAGTATAGGGAGAGCATCTGACCAGTCGCGAGCTGTGAATTNTTGATTCATCNTCTGCACAGCGTCGTACCGATCCTCACCTTCGAATCTCAGAGTGGCCTCGTCATNTAGNTTTTGAGNANCNTGATCNCNNTCTGTTGTTAGAGTCGCAATCAAATCATCGATCACATCTTCTGTTTGAGATACACAAAGGTCATCAGCCAGATTTCTATAAATTCTCGGAACNATNACAAATTGTAAATCGGGCATTCCAAAAGTNCGACTGCTAGCTATTGCATCATCCTCAAACCGTCCAGAAACGATCGGAACTGCNGGCTTTCCCATTTTTTCTACTTCTATCATGTCGTGGCACATCCACGACGCGCAGGTCCCTCAATCCGCTGTGGCGCCAATTACGACNTCACACTCCTNCGCTGCCTGTTTAACAATATCAGGTGGGGTAGGGTAGTGCCCTCCAGTATAGAAATTCACAGAAACGTTACTGTATCGNTCCTGAATCATTTCCCCAGCACGGTTGAGTGCCAAATCNCCACCATGGGTGCCACTCCAGATCAACCCGACGNTTTTTCCGTCTAGTGATTCAGGCCGNGNAACGGGCTTTAATATGTTGAGCATACCNCGCTGCTGAGCNACAGGATTNGAAACTTCTAANAGATGCATNTCTNGCTCCTTNTTATNGTGTTNTANNATANTTNTAATTGCATTATGTGATTNANATNCATCTNNTNTNCTATTTTTATCACTATATTAANNTGACTTCAAATCCTCTCNNTANTTCGGNACNNNNTCNTTTNTTTTGGATGCAANNCCAATAGCTATNCCGCNANNGTNGCANGCAANTTGCATNAAATTTGCTNCNCCAACTGNCCCCCATANNGTNCCTTGTATTTCAGGGTANCTNCGNACCCTGTGNCCNGNATCTTCAGCACCGTAATTNTGACCNATGNNCCCNCCGNCAATTGANGCGANTANNNTTANTANNAATAAGATTGATACCAACCTGCCGTNNGAAAANGAATCTCCGTCNATATTNAAATNCCAGGCNAAAAAGGTTCCTNCAGTNGCTCCAACGCTTGTCATAGCAATCAGAATCGGTATTCTGGGTATTCCTTCNGGAACTGATAAGGCTAGTATCCAACCAATTGCATAGCCAAGAATCGCAAATGTAGTTCCGGCGACAACTCCCATAGCAAGGCGCAATAGAATCATCNGATAGTTNCCCTTTCCACTATCGAGTACCCCTGAGNCGAGGGTCCAGTACATCTCTTAAAGCATCNCCTGCTAAGTTNAACGAAATAACTAGAAGAAAAATGGCNGCACCNGGNCTAAATGTTAACCATGGTGCTTGTTCCACCGTCTCGAACGCGTGTCGTAGCATTCCTCCCCAGGTGGGAGTGGGTGGCTTTACTCCAACTCCAAGGAAGCTGAGCGAAGCCTCTGCGATGATAGCGACCCCGAGACTTAGGGTAGCTGCAACTATGATGGGTGCCAGTGAATTGGGCACGATATGTTGCAGGATAATACGAGAGTTTTGTGCTCCGATAGATCTTGCACTCATGACATAGTCCCGTTCCCTTACCGACAAAACTTGCCCTCTAATAAGACGTGCGTTTCCCGGGGTGGCAGTTACCCCAATTGCGATAATGACATTCAGCAAAGCCCCCCCAGTGACGGCTACNAGCGCGAGTGCCAGTAACAAGCCAGGTATAGCTGCGATAGCATCCATAAATCGCATTAATACTTCATCTGTCCATCCACCAAAAAATCCGCCAATTGTGCCTACAAACATGCCCACAGCGACAGAAAAAAGCACACTGGAAACACCTATAATCAATGATACTCTTGCACCGTAAATAAGCCTGCTCAACTGATCTCGGCCAAGACGATCTTGCCCTATCAAATACTCACTGCTAGGGGCAGCTAAGGAGTTAAGAGGATCTATTTTATAGGGACTTTTGGGCGAGAGTTGAGGTGAGAACAATCCAGCTACAAGTACTATTAAAATTATTCCAAATGAGAATTTCGCAAGCCGGATTTTAAACATTTCTTGGAGAACCCCAACGACGGGGGACTCTTTAAACTTTGATAGTAATGTATTCATTTTAGAATTCTCAGATAAATGCGATTAAACGTCACTTGGATACAAATTAGTATCAAAGCTCACGTAGGGTTAATGAGTCTTTATACCGATTTTCTGCCTTTCCTGTCTATGAAGGGTTTGAATCCTTCCAATATCGGGGTCGGTTGCAGATCACCTGACAAAGCGGAATGCTCATTATCGTAGTGATCTCTCCATCGGCTTCCTACATCTTCAACGAGTAGGGCCTTAATACCTTGGACCATTCTAGAATCATTGCCGGCTATTAACTTGCCAATTTCCCGAGCTTTATCCATCAAGTCGCTAGAATGTACCAAATGATTTAAAAGTCCTATCTGCAAGGCCTCTTCTGATTCAACCACTCTAGTCGTGAAAAGTAGCTCTTTTGCCTTGGGCCATCCTACTTGCATAGGAAGGCTCCAGGTAGCATTTATTCTTCCATAAGCAGCAGCAAGAAACCTAAATGAGGTTCTTTCACAACCTATCCTGATATCCAGACTGGAAGCCAACACTGCCCCACCACCATAGACCAAGCCATTCAAGGCTCCAATGGTCGGTTTGGTGCAAGAGCCAATATGCCAAGAATATTCAGACCTCTTGGGATCAGGTTGAATCGAAGACTCGGTTGCTGTTTCCTGTGAGTCCGCATTTCGAGTCATCTCGTGAATGTCAGCCCCAGCAGTAAAAGCCCTTTCTCCCGCACCGGTAAAAATGATTGATTCTATGTCATCATCNTTTTCAAGTTCAGATACGGCTTCGTCCATTTCCCGGAAAAGGGTGGAATTCATGGCATTGAGTACTTCAGGCCTGTTAAGGGTAATTGTACCGATGCCTTCACTTTTATCGAGTAATATCATTTCGTANCTCAAAGATGCCTCCTTTAATAGTTTTGTCTATCCTGCTTGATGATTCTGTCCGTAATTTATTTAAACCTTATTCTAGGATCTAGAAATCCGTATAATATGTCAGCCACAAAGTTGGCNATCAAAACGCCAAGAGTGATAACTAACATCCCCATTTGAAAGTTGTTGTAATCNTGTTCGATTATAGAATCCACGATNAATCTGCCTATTCCTGGTAAGGCGAATACCGATTCTGTAATCACAGTGCCTCCCATTANTGTTCCCAGCTGCAGACTGGAAATCGTAACTACGGGCAGGAGTGCATTTTTGAGGGCGTGAACCCAGATGACGGTCNTTGGTNGNAATCCCTTTGAACGAGCGGTTCTCACATAATCTTCATTTAGAACCTCAAGCATGGCTGATCGGGTTTGGCGCTGTAATGTCGCTGCCAGNGCTGTNCCCAGTGTAAAGGTAGGGAGAATCATCGTTTGAATGTAGCCAAATGGACTCACATTAAAGGGGGTATAACCNCCNACAGGNACCCANCCNAACCANACACCAAATACAATGATNAGAAGTAANCCCAGCCAAAANTTAGGCAATGCTACGCCAGCCATCGCNAANGTTGTGGCTGCGACGTCTGGGANTTTATTTCTTTTCANGGCTGCGACAATNCCTAAAGGTACTCCTATCAAAATCGAGGTTACCCATGCAAGTANAGAAAGCTGNANGGTGAACCCTAAGCGATCAATAATTTGGTCAAATGTTGGCATTCTGTTGAAGAGTGAGGATCCCCAATCTCCGCGAAGCACTCCAAAAAGCCACTGAAAATATTGCTGTGCGATAGGTTTATCTAACCCGTACTCTTTTACCAATCGTTCATATAAAACTTCATCTATCTGGTTACCATCTTCTACCGCCGCGAGGGTGTAAACTGGGTCTCCCGGAAGTATTCTGACGACCGCGAAGACTATAAGACTCACTAAAAGTAGTGTGGGAATTAAGTTAAGAGTGCGCCGTATAAGATAAGCCTTCATTGTTTTCTCATCCTATGCGGCGCACCAACTTTATATATATCTAGATTTTCGGAAAATTTACTTCTTTACCCAAAAGTCCTGGCTGTGCCAGAAACCGTGTGCCCAGAAAGGATCTTCGTCACACCCACCTGTTGTGGGAGTATGACAACCGATGTAATTAACACGGTGCATTGAAGGGTATCTCCCCCAAGCATTCTCCAGAGCCACCCTCTGCACCTGTTTCCATGCGGCAGTTTGTATTTCTGGATCAGTGGTTGCTTGCGCTTCTTTAAATAAACGGTCTATTTCATCCTGCACTTCCTGCTGGTAGTCTGGGCTTTGTTTATCCAAACATTGGTCTTTCTCAGCCCATACGTTACCCCAACTAGCAAGCTCTCCTTCTAGACCAGGTCCCCCGGTTGGGTTCATAGTGGCCCCTGTTTGAGTTATGTGTACAGAGCATTCATCCATAACCCGGCCTCTGTCTGATGCGCCAGGTAGAATGTCAAATTCAAATTTTAGCCCTGCTTCACCCCAGACGGCCTGCATGTACTCACAGTACTGCTGCCTGTCCGGGCGTTTTTCACATGCACCGGTGATAGTAAGGGGTAAAGAGAGACCTTTCTCAGCAGCATAATCTTCTACTAATGCCTTAGCAGCCGCTGGGTCGTATTTCATTTCACCTTCCCAGACATCTGTTAAGTCTTCTCCGTAAGGGGAGGTATCAGGCCCATACATGTAGGCGTTGTGGTTACCCATGGTATTTTGGTAAATAGCATTGTTTACACCTTTTCTGTCTATGCTTTTTACCATGGCTTGTCTGATTCTATGGTCATCCAGTGGTGCAACCGAGTTGTTCCATGCACCGCCGTCCCATCCGACTCCAGCTCTTGACCAAACCTTTATGTTCTCATCATCTTGGGCCGCAGGTACCATCTCTGCCTGAAGCCATCCAGCATTTAATTGACCTGTTTGGAGGGCTGCTAATCTGGTTCTTGTTTCAGCAATGATTTTCACTTCGAGTTTATCGGCATAAGGCCTCGAATCTTTCCAGTAATCCACGTGTTTTTCGTATTGTATTCCGTCACCAGGGGTCCATTTAACTGAGGTAAAAGGTCCAGTAGCCCCGGGCGCACTAAGATGGGCATCAGCGCCTACTTCATTCCAGTACTTTTCGGAATGGATAAATACTTGGTAGCTAAACAAATGCTTACCAATTATCAAAGCGTCGAAATTTTCCATATGGAGATCAACTGTTACATCGTCGACTGCCTCTGCATTTTTGACGTTGGCCCAGAATTTTGCGCCTGGCATTCCTGCGTCAGGGTCTCGCACTCGGTTTAAGCTCCATGCCACATCGCTTGCGGTCATTGTGCCAGCACCTCGCTGGAATTCGACTCCCTCTCTGATATGGAACCGCACCCTCATTCCGTCATCAAGTACTTCGTAGGCATAAGCCAATGATTCAGCTGGATCGTGACCACCTAATCGTCCCAATGTCGTTAGGTACTCGTTTTGGGGATGCATGTATATGCGGTCAAAACTTCCACCTCGTCTTCCATCCATCGATGCTGCTTTACGGAAGTATCCTATTTTAATAGTTCCGCCATTTTGGGCATCGCTCGCTGCGGCAATTGGTGGAGTTTCCGCAGGTCGTTCACCTGCTTTCAACTCAACCTTGATCTCTGCCAAACCTGCCGTTTGACCTTTCGCGATCTGGGCTGTAAAGGCCTTGGCCGCTTCAGCTTTNGTAGTCATTCCTTGGGCAGCAGAAGGTGCAGCAGGCTGAGCAGCAGGAGCTGCGGGGGCCGGTTGAGCTGGCTGTGCAGCAGCAGCAGGAGCTGCTGCGCTGGTCGCCGGAGCCGAGGCGGCAGCTGCAGGGGCCGGTTGAGCCGGCTCGGCAGCAGTGTCAGAGGAACTGCAAGCCATAGCAGTAAATATCAAAGCCATAAGTGACATTGATAAAACGGCTTTAAGGCATCTGGGGCTAATTACTTCTAGCATAGGTGACTTTACTCCTTGTCCATTCATGTTGGTTGCAAGTCCTTAGCAAATATTCGAATCCTAATCCTATAAAGGCTGAAAAAAGATTCACTAAAACGCAGGAATAATACAAACGTACTATACGCTTTATTCCTAAATCCGATACTATAGCATCACTTAAAATAGGTCAAGAATCGTAAAAATAGCTTATAAAAAATGAAAATTGCTGATCGACTGAAAAATATGCCCAATTTATATGAAATGTTTTACTTTAGTATTAGAATATTTTTATTAAGCTTATATTCGTCTTTGCCTAATTGGGTTGCTAGGTTTACGCAATGGCTTTCAAAATTATTAGGTTTGGAGAAGCATCACCGTTCTTATATCCAACAGGATTATCAATGTTAGAGTCATCATTCAATGGAGGAAAATAGTATGCCAGTAGTCGAAACAGAGAAAAGAGGACAAATCTTCATAGTAAGAATAAACCGTCCGGATCGATTAAATGCTTTGGGCACTGAGGTGCGGACCGGACTCGCAGAAGCTTGGACAGAGTTTAAAGAGTCAAAAGATTTGGAAATTGGAGTTTTTACAGGGAGCGGTAGAGCATTTTGTGCAGGCGAGGACATGAAAGAGTCATTGGAAAAAGGAACGGTCGGGGGGAGCCATCTGAAAGTAGAAGACCCTTTGATGGCGGGAACTTTGGAGAAACCAGTTATTGCTGCTGTAAATGGCTATGCAATGGGTGGAGGATTCATGTTAGTTGAAGCCACAGACCTTCGAATTGCTGTGCCAGAGGCAGTTTTTGAAGTCTCTGAAGCCAAGCGATGGTTACTTGGCGGGTACAATCATGGGCACTATGCCAACTTACCTCATGCACTAGCTACTGAAATGGCCTTGGGCTTTAGATTCACAGCACAAAGATTCTATGAGATAGGGTTTGTGAACCAAATAGTGGAAGCTGACAAGTTAATTGACACTGCTGTTGCTATGGGAGAGCACATGCTGAGTTTNCCGCCAGCCTCNAGGGTAAACACTACCCAGATGATGCGGGANATGAGACCAAAAGTGCCAGGTGAATTACAGAATTTGGCTGAGGCTTTAAAGAATCACGGNGANAAGGAAGATTTGGTNGAATCNAGAAGNGCATTTGCGGAAAAAAGGACNCCAAATTTCGCNGGTTGGATAGAACCGGAAGANAGATATAATCCNCCGACNTTGGAAAGCTTAACTTCCTCATAATTTGCTTACATGAANTGAGATAATTTACTTTGGTCCAGTATATTGTTTCTAGTTCACTTTCCTATATTTGAATGTGGCTAGACTAGGTAGGAAATTAACAATTTATTGCCTGTTACTGTCGACTTGAATTCCCTTCAACTTGCTACGATGGTTAAGTATGTATTCCAAGGCCTCCTGATAAATATTAGAATGGGTCCCCACGCCATCGAATAAAAAAAACTGGAAGAGGTTTAGTTAGTAGGGCCTTTTAGGCATGATCGAATTAGTTGATTGAATCAAGAAATAACGTAGGATTGACAACCGATGCAGATTATTTTGTAAATAGGTGAAAAAATCATGTCAATCCTAGATTTAAAAAGAGATGTGTCTTATTGTGTCGGAAGTTTCAGTGCAGGGCTGGATCATCCGGAGTGCGTAACTTGGGGTAGCGATGGTTATGCTTACGCAGGCGGTGAAGGAGGCCAGTTATATCGGATAAATGTCTCCGAAAATAAATTCGAACAATTTTCACAGGCCCCGAGTTTTGTGGGAGGAATGTGTCAGGACGGTTCGGGTAATCTATATTTTTGTAGTGGTAACAAAATTTATAAAGGTACTGCAGAAGGGGAGCTTAGCGAGTATTCTTCAGGAACCACTGCTGTGCCAATGGTGGGGCCTAATTATCCTGCTTTTGATAAGGATGGAAATCTTTATGTAACAGACTCGGGTGAGTGGGAAAAGGACAACGGACGGATTTTCAAAATTAGTCCTGGCGGTCAGACAGAAATTTGGTCAGAAGCGTTACAGACTTTTCCAAATGGAATTTGTCTTTCTTCTGATGGATCGTATTTGTACGTTGCTGTTAGTTTGAACCCGCCTCGGATTGAGCGAGTACCTATTGGCCCGGAAGGTGAAGCAGGGAACCCGGAAATTGTTGTTGATATGCCAAATTGTGTGCCTGACGGCTTGGCGTTTGACTCGGATGGGAACCTATACATCTCATGTTATAGGCCAGATAGTATATATAGGTTGGGTACTGGGGGCGCACTGGAAGTTTTGGTTCACGACTATGAAGGCACCCTCATGGCTGCCCCAACGAATATAGCCTTTTGTGGAGATAATTTGGACGACTTGTTGAGTGCGAACCTAGGGAGATGGCATATAAGCCGCTACAATCTTAAGGCTTCGGGGTTACCTTTGAATTACCCTGTTATTTAGCGGGGTTTTATCTGGGGATAAATTGATCTTCCTTAGGGCCTTATTCTAGGAGGTCCGTTAGAAAGTCCCTGGGGTTGCATTTGGTTTGACTCAACCGAACTTGGCTTTCCTTTGTAGCATCCCACTGTATAAGGATATTCAATGGTTGCATGGTAGTGATATCCCAATGAGCCATGGTCATGCCCGTGGCATAAATCTAAATCATCATTCGACATCTCTATGCCTTCTTCACCCTGATACCCATAAATAGGGAAACCATCGTTGATGTATCCAACAATTCCTGAATGACCATCTCCTAGAGGTTCATTATCAAGACGTTCGGGAATGAAATGGTAGTGATAATTACTACCGGCAGGGTGGCCACCAAAAACATCAACGATCTCTCGGGCAACCGCGTCTTCGCCCCGTGCATCGGCTGCGTTGTAAATAACTACCCCATTATTGGTAACCCCTATGGCACCCAGTGATACACAGGTTGGTGTTGCTTCTTTTTCTGGATTTGAAGGATATGACAAGTTACCTTTTTGGGCCGCTGGTATTCCAGGGTTACCGTCAATTTCAGTCAGTATCGGATAAGCAGTCATCGGCCAGTCACCAATTTTGCCATCAACAGGTAAATTGTTAATGGTAATCTGGCGGGTTTGTTCTACCAAAACTTCGGTATAGCTGCCTCGGTCAAAACTTGAGGTTGTTTCTGGGAGCCATAATTTTTCAAGGAAATTCCATGTTTTTCCCGCAAAATCAATCCACGTTATTTTATTCCCCCGGGACCCCGGGGCATTTTGGTTTTTGTCATTGCAAGAGTAGAGGTAGCCTTTTTTGGGTAAGGAGGTTGTAAAGTAGTCATCCCCCAGTCTTAACTCAGTACAGATGGGGCCTTGATTATCCTTGCATAAGGTCGGATTTATTCTGAACGTTGCCTCCGCTGAAACGTTTGCTATAGCAGTAATAGGTGGGCTGGGTGGCAATTTCTTTACTTCCGGTACGGAGGTACCAGAAGTTTCGGTGGGTTCAGATGGAGCCGTAATCGATGTCGGTTCTAGTGTTGGGGTGGTTTTGGTCGTAGGATAACTAATCTCCTCTGTTCCACAGGCTATGAATAATGAAACCATTATGATTGTTGCTAATATTTTGATTGATATATTTTTTGCAAACAGCAATTTACAATATCCTTTCAAATTGNAAATGTGAGAGCTATTTTATTGAGTGATCTCAAGAAAAACCTAAGATGTTTCGGTCAAACCCAACACGAATTCAGTCGATAATCAGCTGAGCTTATAATCAAGAACGTGGTCCGGAATCTCTACACCCGGCAGATTTCTTTCGTCGGGAATAGGAGCACCTGTGACTTGTTTGATAGGAATTACTCCTGCCCAAATAGGGAGCTGGTAATCTTCATCATCATCTTGGGGTCCTCCAGTTCGGACTTTTACCGATGCTTCCTCTATGGGTATTGTAAACACAGTGGTTGCCTTGACCTCTTGGCTGTTTATTTTTCTGAGTGAATCCCATCTGCCAGGAAGTAAATCGGTTACAAATCTTTCCAGTTGTATCTCTTTCTCTTCTTCATCAATCTTACGTGCTTTTCCAAACAANGTAACAGANCGGTAGTTTGCGGAATGATGCATTCCTGANCGNGCCAGTACTAATCCATCTAATATCATTACGTTTATTGCNACGGGANTATCAACGATGGATCTTAAGAAACGGCTTGCTGAAGANCCGTGCCAGTAAAAATCGTCTCCAAACCTCCACTGCAAGGTTGGGGTTATATATGGCTCCCCGTTTATCAGGTATGAGACATGACACATGGGCGTATCGTCTATAATTTCGTAAGCTGATTTTCTATCAAAGGATGCCCTCTCTGGCATTCTGATGAGTTTAGTCTTGTCAGTGATAAGCAGGTCTTTTTCAGGCATGATATTTTCCTTTTATATAGAGGTGCATTTATGAATAAAATCAAAATAATCTTAGACACTGATCCAGGGAACGATGATCTTTTGGCCATAATTATGGCACTGAAATCACAATTAATCGATATACGCGGGATGACAATTGTTGGTGGTAATGCCTCTCTGGAGAACACAACTAATAACGCTCTGAGTTTGCTCACATATATGAATCGAGTAGAGATTCCGGTATATGTAGGGGATCCCAGCGCATTAAATGAAACCTTAACTTCTCCTGCAGAATTTAGTGAATTCAAATCTCATAGAATCGAAATTCATGGGGAGACCGGCCTTCACGTTCCATTACCCAGTCCGGCCAATGAACCGGAAGAAATGCATGCGGTAGATTTTATTATNAGTGAAGCTNAAGCTAATAAGGGAGAGCTCGTCCTAGTTCCTATTGGGCCATTGACAAATATCGCAATGGCAATCAAAAAGGAACCTAATCTAAAAGGCTGGGTAAAGCGTATTCATTTGATGGGTGGGGCAGTAAATGTTCCGGGCAATGTTACTGAACATGCTGAATTCAATATCTATTGTGATCCTGTAGCCGCAAATGAAGTTATGTCCTCGGGTATAGAAATAAAGTTATGTGGACTGGATATCACCAGGAATACTTCCGTGAAAAGAGAAGAAACAGACTGGCTTAACGGAAATTCTCCTGGTGAGAAAGTAATAAGGCNACTGCTGGATACGGTCTTTAANAAAATCCCCGATAGAAATTACTTTAGCTTACATGANCCGATAACTGTCTTATCGGTTTTGCACCCAGAATTAATCCAATGGGAGATGTTCAACGTTTCAGTCATTTGCAANGGTCCAGAATCTGGTAAGACTCTCGGAACGGTTAATGCTGAAGGGTCCGTTNCGGTTGGGGTTAATATCGATCAGGAGCTGGCTAAAATNAAAATAGCTGAAATATTGTCAAACTGATCCGATTTTTCGCTGCCGATTAGCAGANANTTAAATTANCCTCTACCACCATTTTTGAATTGTTCATCCACTTCAACTTGGAATCCATTTGCCAGAGAGTTGGTTTGATTAGCCATGCCCACTACTGCCATTAACTCTGCAAACATTTCGTCTGTCATNCCTTTAGCTNTAGCTCCTGCTGTATGGCTATTAGTGCAGTANTTACAACTATTGGTCGCACTAACGGCGATGTATATCATCTCTTTGNTGAGTGGGTCCAAAGCTCCACCAGCCATGACAAATTTCACACCTTCCCACGTCCGCCTGAGCAGTTCTGGTTGGGTGGCAAGTGCTTTCCAAAAATTATTGACCCAGTCTGANCCTCTTGTGGCCATAATGTCTTCATAGACCAGTCGAACTTCTTCTGTTGCGTCTTCATATTCTATGAACGGTGTAATACTCATTTGCATAACTCCATAATTACAATTCAAAGATTTTAGCGGTAACTAGGCACCATTAAANTGAAAGTGGNCTGGCAATTTCTTCTAACAATAAGCCATCNGATAGACGAAACATTTGAAAACGTAAAATGATTTANTCCTCAGAAATTCCCATCGACATAACCCGGTTTATTTTGACGTTATACCTGTTGCTGCTCCAATTCTCAAAACTTGCGACATACTCGTCTCCGCCTTTTAAGCCTAAATACCTTCTGGATATAGGGCGGAGTTCTTGTTCCATATCACCTTTTGCCACCTTAGATATCTCTCCTGCGANGCTCACATATTTATAAGGTGCGGTCTCTGTTTGCATCACCAGAGANACTGGTGTTCCGGTTCTCATCAATTTCCCTTTCTGTGTTTNTGGNTCTGCCATAAACCAGAGAGTGTCATTGGATTCATATTGGTACCAGACAGGAGTTGAATGTGGAGCCNTGTTTTCACGNTGGATAGCTAATATAGCGATATGAACTTCCGATAGAAAATCANCTATTAATTTACTGGTCACAAGTTATCTCCTTTTGTAANCGATAATAGGGCTATAAAAATCGGTGCCTTAAATAATTATTTNTTCTGGCCGAGGCCGATATCTAATTTTCCGGATAGATCAACACCACCTGAATCACCCACAGGGGAAGTTAAACCTTGCTCGGCGGCATTGTCTATAGCACCGCTGATAACACTCAGTAGACCGAATTCTGCCTGCCTGTCCAATTCCCTAACCTCTCGTTCCAGCACTTCAAGTTTTTCACCAAGTTTAGTTTGTTGCTTGTAAAGCACCTCAAGGCTTCNCCATTTNGAAGCTATTTNTTCGTCCACAGCATTGATTTNGTCTTCGAGAGGCTTNATTCGTTCTTCGTACATCACATCTTTCTGGCTTTCAAGACCTTCTATCTGTAGCTGACGTTCCTGATCTAGAAAGCTATCTAAATCTTTCTCTTTGACACTTAATGCTTCCATTGAAGCCTCGACTTTTTCGTACTCTGCCTCATATTTTTTTTGGAGTTCTTTGTCTGCCTGTTCTGCGGATTCTCTGAGGTCTTCCATGAGGGTTTTTTCTTCGTCTTCTAGTTCATCTGACAGTTGCCGACTGGCACGTTCCCTTGCTTCTCTCATTGAATCCACTTGGGTTTCATAATCATGGGTAAGGTGATCTATATTTTTTTCGAATTCATTCAAAAGCTTTTCTATCCCCTCTTCCATATCCCTCTCAAGGGAATTCCCCCATTCTTTTTGCCAATCATTTGCGACTTCCTGAAATTGTATTTCTTCTCTGGTTAATGCGAAAGATTTTTCTTCTATTAACTGGAAATCTCTCATTTTCTGGTCCCTGTCTTCTCCAAGGGATTTGATTTGCGCGTCATAAAGCTCCATCTGGTTTGTGAGCTCACTTTCTTGCTGTGATTTATTCCCGGCAGAAAGGTTAGGATTCTGCTGCACCGCGGTAATTTGACCCAATATGAATTCCTGTTCTCTTTGAAGATCCTCGATCATATTTTCTATGGGCATTAGGTTTTGCTGATGGTCCAGTGACTGCAATTCCAGTGCCATCCTACGCTCTGCAAGATTATCACTTTGAGAAACGATTGATTGGCTGGCCAAAATTCCTGGGTGAGTTTCCGAATACTCCTCCAGATCTTTGTTAAATTGGGCCTCTCTTTCCTCTATTTCATTTTCAATAGCCTCGCTAGTTCTTCTTAGATCTTTTTCAAAGTCATCTTCCATTTTCCGAAGTTCATATTCACTGTCTTTCATCTTCTCTTCTATTTGAAATTCGATTTGTATTTGCTTGGCATCAAACCTGTCTCTCATTTCTTCTTCTTCTTCTTCCCACATAGCAGAAAGTTCTTCTTCAAGTTGCCTTAGTTTTTTATAGTCTTTTTTCATTTCGGTTTCTTGTTCAAGTTTTAGATCATCGGATTGTGTAAATAGAAATGTGAAGTGGGCTTGCATCGAGTCTTCAAACTCCTCTGCCAAACTGTCGCCCTCTTCGTACAACTTAGATTTACTATTCTCTAGCTCTTGTATTTCAGCTTCGATTGGAGCTATTTGAGCTGAAATTTCCTGTAACTCTTTGATTACTGGGTCGACTTTATTGATTTGAATATCGAGTATTCGAGCTTTAAGATCCACGACTACTTCAGCATCTCCGACGGCTCTACCTACGGCAGGGCCGCATGCAAATATCGCTATGGTTAATATGGAGATGGCAAAAAGCATTATCAGCTTCTTCATGTATCTTGACCCCTAGTGTCTTGTTTAATTATTAAATATGTCACGAATATTTATTATAAGTCCTGACAGTTAAATTTAACTCATATAGGTAGTATCGTCCGTTGCGGAATTTGTTCTTCCGTGTAAAACATAGCGCGTTATTTTGAAATACGAAACTCTTATGAAAAGGGGGGTCCTTACCTCAGTAGTTTGCGAGAGACAGGCAAGATCATTCTGTCGATGTATCAACTGCTAGTGTTTTACGCCGTGTACTTATTTATCCAGGAAAGCATTCTTGTTAAGTACTCTTTCCGCATTTTTAAATCTCCTGTTCGCATGAGCCCGTGGTTCTGACCGGGGAAGCGAACAAATTCAACAAATTTCCCTAACCTTTTCAGCGTTACAAAGTACTCTTCACTCTGCGAGATTGGGACACGGTAATCAGATTCCCCATGCATTAGTAGAGCAGGAGTATTAACATTTTCTGCATAACTTAATGGCGATCTGAAATCGTATTCATTTTTGATCTCTGGTCTGCTTCCACCCATTTGCCTCTCACCAAAATTAACGCCTATATCGGAAGTTCCATAAAAAGATGCAAGATTAGTTACTGGAGCTCCAATCACAGCGCATTTGAAGAGGTCAGTATGCCCGATCACCCATGAACTCATAAATCCCCCGTAGCTATATCCGGTAACGGCTAGTCTTTCATTATCAACATAATCTTGCTCACAAACGTGGTCGAGAGATGCCATGATGTCGTTGTAATCCTCACCCCCCCAATCTCCAAGTACGGGCAGCATGTAATCTCTCCCGTAGGTCGATGTGCCTCTTGGGTTTACTGCTAGAACGAAATATCCATTTGATGAAAGTAACTGCCTGGTTATATCAAACGAGTTCGCGAATAGCCCATGAGGGCCGCCGTGAATATTCACTACAAGGGGATACTTTTTTGATGGGTCGAACTCTGCGGGATAAAGTAATACTGATTCGATATCCAGCCCAGATACGTTTAAAGAAAACCTTTCTGTTCTACCAACCATTCGACCTGAAAAATACTCAGCGTTAAGGTCGCTCACCATCTGTAGAGAATCATCTGAGAGGGTTCCTTGAAAGACTTCAGGGGACCTTTCAGGTGTCGAGTAAATGCATGCGTATCGCTTACGGGAATTGTCAAATTCGCAGGCCGTTAACTGGCCTCCTAAATCGACTATTTTCTTCTGACCTGATTCACCAATTTTTGTCTCGTAAATATGTGATTCAGCTCCGGATTGACCTGCAAATAAAATGATTCCTTTCTCATCAATAAGTAGAGGAGACCCGGTTTTTGCCGGATGGCTACCGCCAATGGGAGCTACGTTATCATCGGTAACCCTGACCGGATCGGAGTGAGATGAGAGTATGTAGACGGATCCTTGGTAATAACTATGGAGGCGAAAATCCTCAGATCCAATAACGGCAAGTGAATTCCCATCTGGAAGCCAGCTAACTGAACACGCATCAGCGAGCCCTTTAGACCAGCAGTCAGTTTTACCTGAAGATAAATCTAATACCCTTACTTCGTTTTCGGCATGAAAATCCCGCTCTGGCATCGCGTCTGAAACGAAAGCAAGTTTCGAGCCATCAGGTGACCATGAGGGTATTCCTTGATCCCCGTCCTCACTGGTAATCTGTTTTGATTCTTTGGTAACTATGTCAACGTCAAAGATTTGGGTGGCGCGGTTGCCACGCCATCGTAATTCATCATGCCTGTATCTTATTCTGGTTATAGAAATCACATTGGTTTGATCAGCGTCGCTTTCACCCTCAGTTTCAGGGTCTACGTCTGATACCGCAGCAAATCCTGTACTGTCAGGCTTCCATGAAAAATCTCTAACGCTTTCCTTTAGAGTAGTGATTACGGCAGCTTCACCACCAGACATTTGCAATAGCCAGAGCTGGTTTCTCCCTTTTGAATCAGCTCTCAAGAAGGCAACTGATGAGCCATCTGGTGAGAATTTAGGATTCCCATCTGAACTACCATTGGTTAATTCGCGGGGTGCTGACTCAGAGGCATTTAGATCTTTGATCCAAAGCGAGTTTTTTAACTTACCCGACTCTATGTCCGGTTTTGAAACCCCGTAGACAGCCAGATTTCCATCAGGTGAGATAGATACTCCGGTGGGATTTGATATTTCGTAACCGATGTCTGAAGTAATTGGTTTTTGAGTCATGTTGTCCTCACTAGAATCGTCCTGTAAGAGCGTCCAATGATTAAAGGCCGGTAACTACTGCTTACCGGACAAAAGTTAGACATCGATACGCTGGTTTAGGGCAGCAATGTGCTTTACTGAAAATCCACAGCAGGCTCCAAGAAGGGTGCACTTAGGGAAATCTGACCTCCACCCTAGGCAATGATCACAGTACACGTCGACTGGATCGTCCCCAGTTACAACTTTGGAAATGGCTGGGTCCCATTCCTGCACGTCGTCTGGGTAGGCCAGCATCGGACCATCCCAACCGTGTGTTTGGATGGCTTCGAGGACTTTTCCGAGAGCAGGTGGCTTGCAGTGCATAGCTCCAATTATGTCTACCCCACTGTCTCCATCATTTTTGAATGCTTCATCCTCTCCTTCAATAGAAATCCGAATGAGGTCTGGAAAAGCATCATCAACGGGAGTTCCAGTATTGTCGTAGACCCGTAGAGCGCTTCCCTTATGATCATAAAAGGCTGAAAATCCCACCCAAAACGGCATCCGACTCGCTTGAACTGCCCTTATAATTGGAGCAGTGAAAGTTGGCCCACCAACCATTTCAAGTAGCATTACATCTACTCCAGAACTTTTTAGAAGTTTAACCAAATCATTGATGTCATTCTCCCAGGATTTCGTATCTTGTTTAGGATCATATTTACCTGGCCCTTGTGCTGTGTGGTAGGCAATGCTTCCGGCAATGATCACACTATCTTCTGTTCCCGTCCTTCGACGGGCCTCCAGCGCGCATTCTACTGCGCCACGTGTCAGATCTTCGAAGTCTTGACCTAGTTTGTCACGGTTGCCTCCAAACGTATGCGTAGTGATGATTCTGGCTCCGGCATTTATGTAATCCATATGGACCTGAACGAGAGCCTCTTGGTCATCTACAGGCGCCCGTCTTCCTCTTCCAGACGACATAGTAACGCCTCTGCTATCAAGTTCTGTAGAAATAGGCCCATCGAGGAGGATTGTCTTATTTCCTCTACTCAGGTCAGAAAGCAGGGTTTGGTACCTTTTAGACCTTTTTATCGGATCTGCAATGCTAGTCATAATGTTAATCCTTTCGATAGTTCTGAAGGGAACGAAAATGGAACATATTAGGCTTGTGACTATGGAGTTCCCATCGTGGCTATTTTATCTGAAGAAATGCTTGAAAGAAATTGCCCCAAAATTAAATTTTTTCTGGAATGACCTCACGAAGCGGTTTGATGTATTCGACTCCAAATCCACAGCAAGCTCCAACTATCTGTACCCTCTGATCTACCCAGCCTTTTACTGCATCAATGTAATCTTTGATGGATTCTTCGTTATCGGNTGAGTGGTCATACCATTTGGCTAATGCAGATGACCGTCTTCCAGCATCAGGGTATACCATTACGGGACCCTTCCAATTCTCTAAAACCACCTCTACAGCCTTGGTGGCTGTAGGTATTCTGGTATGGAAGATGGAGATCACATCNGGGTCGATTTTGATAGCTTCTCTTACTGCTTCAGCTAAGGTTAAATCTTTCATAGCCCGAGATCCTTTGTATNGGATGCCTTCTGCTACATCTATGGAAACCTGCTGCCCTCCGGCCATCACAGTGTCCTTTGAATCAATATATGCATTGAAGCCGATCCAAACCGGAAGGCCTGTTTCTTTTGCTGCTTGCGCCTGAATCATGCGGGCTTCATTGTCGCGTCCCATTGCTTCCACTATAAAAAAATCCACACCTGCTTCAGCCATGATGCTTGTAACCTCCCCATAGTATTGCCTTAATTCGTCTACNGATACCTGCGGGGTGGATGAAAAGGCTCCAAATCCTATTTCACCGGTTCTGGGATCCCGTCCTGATATATGGCTAGACAATGAACCTGCAATCCATATGTTCCTGCCATCGGAGGCTCTTTCTCTCGCTTCTTGAGCCAGATGAACAGCGCGAACATTTATTTCTCTCACAAAATCACCATATCCTGCGCGCTCCAGAGTCGGGCGTAAAGTAGACCATGTATTTGTTGTGATAATGTCAGACCCAGCCCTAATATGACGTTCATGCATCTGGATAACGCTTGAAGGATGAGTGTAATTTGTTGGCCCACTCCATGCCACAAAGTCCAACGGGACTCCCATGGATTGCAGTTCAGTGCTGACGGCTGCATCGTGGATGATAGTGTCCCCCCGATCTAAGCGAGCTTTAAGGTCCTTATAGTCTGCCATTTCCTTTGTTCCTTTGAGCTGGTGAATTTATCCAGTTTATATGATACCTGCCAATATAATATGGCATACTCTAGCAAAATGGAGGTCAAGTGCACTCAGTATGAAAATCACCAAAATTAATACCTACCATGCAGGTGATGGGCTACGAAATAACATTTTTATTGAAGTCGAGGCAGATGAAGGAGTTACCGGAACTGGTGGAGCCTGATAATTCGATTGCTTACATATAGATCTATGTGGAAGATGGTATCCTTCGCCTCTTCATATCGGGCCTGCAGAAGTAATTAGGTTATAGGGGATTTTGATGAATTACGATTACATTGTTGTTGGTGCTGGATCTGCCGGTGCTATTCTGGCGACTAGACTGACAGAGGACCCCAAAGTGTCGGTACTGTTACTTGAGGCGGGACCAGATTATCCAGATTTAGAATCTCTTCCAGATGAGGTCAGGATCGGGCTCTCAACAGGAGCTGACATTATCACTAGAGATCATAACTGGCAATTCTGGGGTAACCCTTCCCCGAGGGCTCTTCCAATGCCGGTCCCGCGTGGCAAGGTAATCGGGGGATCCAGTTCCATCAATGGCCAGGTTTTTTTAAGGGGTATGCCTGAGGATTATGATATTTGGCACGACATGGGGAATACGGAATGGAGTTACGAAAAAATACTCCCGTATTTCAGGAAGCTTGAGACAGATCTTGACTACTCAGGCGACTTTCATGGAGGTGATGGCCCGATTATCGCTAGGCGCCATAAACGTGAAGATTGGATTGAATCACAGAGAGCTTTCTACAATGCCTGCAAAGAAGCGGGGTTTCCTGATGGCCCAGACCAAAACCACCCTGATGTAACAGGTGTCGGACCGACTCCTTACAACAACCCGAATGGAATCCGATGGAGTACAAATCTAGGGTATTTATCGATGGCAAGACATCGGCTTAACCTCACGATTAGGGCGGAATGCGTAAGCCGTAGGGTTTTATTCGAAGGCAACAAAGCAGTAGGGGTGGAAGTGGAAAGTGCGGGGGAGACTTTTAACGTATTTGGGGACACCACCATACTAAGCGCTGGAGCAGTCGCATCACCCCAGCTTTTGATGCTTTCGGGTATTGGCCCCGCAGATCAACTTGAGGCCTTGGATATTGAGATTTTGAAGGACCACCCTGGAGTAGGACAAAACCTTAGAGACCATCCTATAATGTCCGTTCTGTGGTCAGTTAAAGACACTCATGTACAGGACCCTGGCGCACCTAGATCCCAGGTTGCAGCAAGATACACAGCGGCGGGATCNGATATTAGAAATGATATGAAATTAGCNTTNAATAGTTTTGCGATAGCAGATAGTAAAATTGAGAATAGGAAAGACTCCTCGCCAGCGGGGCATGAGGCTGACATAAATATCCCAGTAGGGGTTAAAATTTCAGTGTCTCTTCAATTGGCTGAAAGTGCCGGATATCTGAAGCTTGTGTCTAATGACATCCACGCACAGCCTGAGCTAAATTTCAATTACTACAGTACTGAATTTGATCTTCAGAGGGGTAGGGAAGGATTACTTAAAGCTATATCACTAGGAGAGTCTGGGTATTTTGCAGATATTTTGGATGACCGACTCCAACCTTCTGATGAACAAATATCCACCGAGGATTCTCTCAACGATTGGATTTTGAGGAACGCGACGACAGGNCAGCACATATCAGGGACATGCAAAATGGGTCCTGATTCNGACGAATTGTCAGTTGTTGACCAGCATGGGGACGTCAAAGGGNTGCAGAATATAAAAGTGATTGACGCCTCNATCATGCCAGACTGCATCAGAGCCAATACCAATGCCACAACAATGATGATTGCCGAGAGAATGATGGATCTAATTTAGTGTTTTGGCGTTTTTAGCTAAACTAATCCTTTCGGCCCAACGCTTTGTGTGTGTCTCGGACAGCATTTTGCATTTCTCTCATGAGTATGGCCGGAGGTTGCGGAGCCACGTTTGTATATCCGACGCCTAGTTCCACGAGTTCTGAAGCAGTTAGAGGGAAGGCTGGATGATTCATGGGCATTTGCAATTTGGTGTTTCCTGCTTTTTTGACTTCGGCAGCTATTCTTTCTACTTCCGACCTCAGTTTCGGGTCCGAAGGATCTGTTACTCCTAAAGTCTGTGAGAGATCAGTAGGACCTAGTGCTACAAGATCAACTCCGTCTAAGGCTGCAATTTCTGAAACCTGAGAGATTGCTTTTGTGTCTTCTGTCATGACTGATAAAAGTATTTCCTGATTGGAAGTGCGTACGTGATCAGCCCATTCCACTGAGCCAAACCTTGCTGCTCTAGTCGCTCCAGCACCACCTCTTAGACCAACAGGCGGGTATCTGACTGCCTCGACAGCTTTTTTCGCACCTTCCAAACCGTCCACGTGAGGGATAACGATTCCTTGAGCACCCATGTCTAGGACCCTCAATATAAACCCGGGATCACTATCGGATACGCGAACTATTGGCGTTATATCCACAAGGTCTGCGGCCACTATCATTTGTTGGACTAGCGACAGATCAAAAGCAGTATGTTCCATGTCTATGAACACCGCATCAAACCCGGATATACCTATGATTTCTACAATTTGCGGATCCGAAAGAGCTACATATGCACCGAGTGCCAACTGACCTGAATCCATCACCTGTTTAGCTTTGTTCTTTTTCAAATTGTCCCCTACTAGAACATCAAAAATTCATTATATGACATACTCTTGCGAAACATAGCAGTCGATACAGTGGAGATAGTCATATGTTGGATGTCCTAATACACAGCGGGACCATAATGGACGGCACCGGTAATGTTGGCTTCGCAGGAGCGGTTGGAATAACTGGAGATTCACTTTCGGTACATCTGGGTGATGTCTCTGATCTTGAAGCNGCCAGGAAAATTGATGCGACTGGGTATGTTGTATGTCCAGGATTTATTGATTTACATTCTCATGCTGGTTTAACTATCTTGGGAGAGCCGCATCACGACCCTAAGATACGTCAGGGAGTCACAACAGAACTGGTGGGGATCGACGGGATTTCACACGCGCCATTTAAAACCACAGAGGAACTGGAGAGGTATATTTGGCTGGACTCGGGATTGAACGGGTATCCTCCTATGCCTCCAGATTGGCTGAGTGTCAGCGAATTACTGAAAAAGTATGAGGAAACTGTAGCGATTAATGTCGCATATATTTTGGGAAATTCTCCTGTGAGAATTTGGGGAGTAGGATGGGGACAAAAAGAAGCAACCAAGGCGGAAATTGAAAACATGAAGTCGGTGATTAGAGAGGCTATGGAGGAAGGGGCATGGGGTATTTCGACCGGTCTAGATTACCCTCCGGGCGCCTATGCTTCTACCGAGGAATTAATTGAGTTATCAAAGGAAAGTGCAAAGCTTGGTGGGTTCTATCANACNCACACAAGGGTCAGCCTTAAAAGCAAGGGCAGACTTGCACCTTGGATGGAAGCTCTTGAGATTGGCAGAGGTGCCGATATTCCNGTCCACCTTACCCATTTTCGGCAGGGGTTCCAGGGTGACGGTAGCCACCTGGACTATCTTGCTCTTGTAGAAGATGCCCGTGATGGAGGGATGGATGTAACTTTCGACTGCTATACCTACCCTTATTCGGGAACAACAATCACTATCGGGTTTCCTTTTTGGGCAAAAGATGGTGGGCCGGAAAGACTCATCGAGGCACTGCAGGACGCGGATGATAGGGCCAGAATGAAAAGAGAGATGTCTGAAGAGTCGATAAAGGACAATTGGTTAACCAATTTTAATCAACCAAAGAACAAAATATATGAAGGCAAATCAATAGCGGAAATATCAGATCTAAGAGATCAGGATTCCAGAGATGCTCTTTTTGATTTATTGCTTGAAGAAAACCTGGGAATATCGACGGTGGGACTTGGAACCAATCCGCAAACCCTACCTGATTTTGTATCTCATCCAGCTGGAATGATAGCCAGTGATGCGATCCTTTTCGGAGATCATCCCAATCCGAGAACATATGGATGCTTTCCTGTAGTNTTGGCAGAATTCGTAAGGGCTGAAAAACAGCTTCGCTTGCCAGAGGCTATCCGTAAAATGACCTCCTTCCCTGCCCAGAGGCTTGGATTGCAAGATCGAGGAATAATCAAAGACGGGTTCAAGGCTGATTTAGTTTTATTTAATCCGGACACAGTGAAAGCCTTGGCAACAAAGGACAATCCCAAACAATANCCGGTGGGAATTGATTATGTCTTTGTAAACGGGGACGCTGTCGTGGATAAAGGTGAGAATACTGGAGCCACTCCAGGCAGGGCTTTAAGGCGAGGCAGAGTCTAACACTATGCTTACTGATGAGATAAGGACCTTAGTAGAAAATCATAGCGCAGGTATGGTTGCTACTGTCAATGCAGATGGAACCCCTTCGGTTTCTCCCAAAGCCACATTTTTAATTCTTGCTGATGACCAGCTGGCCTTTTCCAATATTCGCTCTCCACACACTATAGAAAATTTAAAAGATAGACCCGCTATTGAGGTATGTTTTATTGATGTCGTGCTTCGTAAATCAGTGAGAATTACTGGAAGTGCAAAATATGTAGAAAAAAGTGAAGCTGAGCCGGAATTGATCGGGAAATTCGAAGATATATTTGAAGATTATTTGGATTCCATGTCAGGGTTTGTGTTGATCGATGTATATGGTGCCGAGTGGATACTATCTCCAGCCTACGATTTAGGATCAACTGAGGAACAATTACGAGAATCAAATATGAGTAAATTGAATAACATTTACCCGGACCAACTCCCGTAACATTTCGATGGCAATTTTGAAAAATGACACGGTATATGAAGACGAGATCTTTTCAGGAATGAAAGCCGTATCTCTAAAAGTTTCAAGATCGACGTTCGAGGAATGCCAATTTTTGGACTGTGATCTTGCTGAAGCAGAATTTGATCAATGTAGATTTATCGAATGTGAGTTTAGGGATTCAAATCTTAACGTAACTAAATTGCCGGGTAGCCGTTTTTTTGAAAGTCAATTTAAAGACTGTAAAGTGACAGGAATCAATTGGACCTCACTCGACTGGACGGGCATAACTCTATCCGCCCCTATGGCTTTCGAATCTTGCGATTTGAGTTTTTCAGTATTTAATTCACTCAGTCTTCCAGGATTAATAATAAAGAATTGTAAAGCGTGGTATGCAGATTTTGAGGCATGTGATTTAACTCACTCTGTATTTACAAATACAGATTTACAAGACGCTCGCTTTAATGGCACTAAACTGGATAAATCCGATTTTGATGGTGCAGTTAATTATTATATCGATCCCATGGGTAACTCCATTCGGGAGGCACATTTTGATTTTCCAGAGGTAATCAACCTGCTAAAAGCCTTTGACATCAAAATTAAGGGTTCGGATTAGATCCGGCATACTTCCGTAGTGTGAAGCTACAATTTAAAGACAATTCGATTAATGAGGGTTGATGATTAAACTGGATCCTTCCAAAATGCCGCCATTACCCATTCTTGTTACAAGTTTGTCTGTTTCAGCAGCATTATTGGGTGATGCGATGCTGTATGTGGTTATGCCATCCCGACCTGAACTATGGCACTTGACCATAGTCCAAGTTGGGATACTTCTTTCAATAAATCGACTGGTGAGATTGGTCACTAATCCGCTGAGTTCCGTTTTTGTAGAAAGATATGGAGTGTATACCCCGTTTAGAATATCTTTGCTGTCTTCTTTGGCGGTTTTGGCGGCGTATGCATTTTCTAAAAACTTCATCGTTTTAGTTTTTGCACGTCTTCTTTGGGGAACCTGTTGGTCTGTCTTACGTCTTGTATCTCAATGGGTGGCCTCCGACCAAAGCACTAAGGAAAACATAGGCCTGAACCTTTCCAGTAATGCATCTATAATTCGAATAGGGTCGGTAGGTGGTGCTGTATTTGGGGGACTCTTATCTGACTACCTGGGTTACGAAGTGGCCTTTATGCTTTTTGGAATATTCACTTTGTTCGGTTTCTTTATCTGGATTCGTAGATCCGGTTATCAACACCGGGATCAATTAATTAAGAAAGGGAGGAAAGCGACTGAGTTTATTGGTGTCTTGAAAGATCCCAATGTATTAATCCTGAGTATTGCCAGTATGCTCGCCGGGTTAGTGTTTTCAGGCCTCATAGGAGCCACCTTAGGACATTTTCTGAGATACAAATATGGGTTAGATTTCGATCTTATTTTAATAACTTTAGGAGTGGCGACTGTCACTGGCTTTGCATTAGGTATGAAAAGCTGTGCAGAAGTATTTGTTGGACCATTCGGGGGTTATTTTTCTGATAAATACGGGAGATATAAGACTCTGGTTTTATCTTCAGCATTCACTTCAATTGGACTTATAGGGCTAGGAAGCCTTGATTCACTGTTAGGTATTTTTAGCATTCTTATATTGGTGTTTGTCATGGGTGTTATGTTAATGATGCAGCTTTTAACTTTGGTTGGAATTGTCGCTAATGATGAATCCCGGTCACAGGTTTTTTCTGTTTACAATACTTTCCAGGATTTCGGTTCTGCTCTTGGTCCGCTAGTCGGGCTTTCATTAATAACAGCAAATTTGTTGCCTATGGTGTATTCCATTAGTGGCATTTGTTTATTCCTTTTGATATCAGGGACATGCCTATTTCTAAATAAAAGGAGACCAACATTAGTTGGGACAACCTAAAGCCATACAATTATCAGGAGTGAAAATGAACAACAATTCTAAACCGGTCATCATCGATTGTGACCCTGGGGTTGATGATGCTGCAGCGCTGTTTCTGGCGCTTTCCAATAAAAACCTGGAAATACAAGCTATAACCACTATTTTTGGGAATGTGGGACTTCAGCAAACGACTACCAACGCGCTCAAGATTTTGGAGGTAGCTGGGAAAACTGACGTTCCGGTGTTTAAGGGAGTGGAAAAGACTTTTGATTATCGAGACCCAATTGATTCTAAAAATGTGCATGGAAACGATGGGCTTGGCAACAATTTTTTCCCTGAACCTCCTTTAGACCAATTGATGACCCAGCATGCTGTATTAGCTACGATTGATTTGGCCAACAAATTTAAAGGTGAGCTTACGTATGTTGCTTTGGGAAGATTAACGAATTTAGCACATGCTATTAGCCTAGAACCTTCTATTGTTGATTCCATAAAAGAGGTCGTGGTCATGGGAGGGGCAATTAATGTGCCAGGTAATATTTCGCCAACGGCGTCGGCTAATTTGTTTGGCGATGTACATGGAGCCTCTGTTGTATATAGGTCGGGAATTAACCTTACTCAAATAGGTTTGGATGTCTGTAATGAAGTGGAAATTTCTCCTCATAACCAGGAAGAAATTTGGAACCTAAAGTCTGCTGTGTCCCAATTTCTGGAGAAAATTGTTCCGGTTCATAGAAGCGCATACCAAACTCATCAGATAGGTACGAAAATTCCAGGCGCGGCCCGCTTTAATGACATGCCAGCTGTGGGCTACACGATCGATTCGACTTTATTTAAATGTGAAACACTGCGAATTCATTTTGAGACGCTAGGGGAGTTCACTAAAGGCCAAACAGTTCCAGATTCAAAACACTTTGTTGAAGATGCACAAAATGTTAATGTGGCAATGAAAGTGGATTCAGAGAAATTGGTGAAACTTTGGATGAATGGGATTAAAAGCTATTCTTGATCTGATGGATTGGATATGAAAAGGATTTAGTCGCTAAAGTTCCTGAGGGGATCGAAGCTTAAGATATAATGCGGGCACACCTTTACACACCAATTAGGTAATGTGATTACATGAATAATACAACTGAGTCTCAATTAGCTTTGCAAAAAATATGGGCTATTAGCGATATGGATGACTCACTCCTTCAAAGGGCTATGTTGACTGGCTTGGAACCTGTATTGCCATCTGTTTATAAAACCGGTGTTGCCGCTCAATCAACTATAGCCGCCTCAGCTCTAGCTGCTTCTGAAATGTGGAGGTTTCGGACTGGCAGAAGCCAAGATGTGTCTGTCGATATGAAGCATGCCGCTATCGGGTTCCGCAGTGAAAGATACACTCAAATAAATGGGGATACATCAAAGACGTTCGCAAGTAGTGGAGTAAGTGACGACCCTTCTGAGGTTCACGGATTTTATAAATGTGGTGATGGTGGCTGGCTACAAATACACGCTAATTATCCAGCACATAAACTGGGTGTTATAGAGGCATTCCGTTGTGAACCGACAAAAAAAGCCGTGCAAGACACACTTTCAAAAATGACGTCCTTAGAGGCTGAGACTTATCTGACTGGAAGAGCTTTACCGGCCGCGATGATGCGTACTCTTGATGAATGGTCTGTCCACCCGCAAGGTGTGGCAGTATCTAGCCTTCCTCTCATGGAGATAGAAAAAATAGGTGAGGCAGATCCTCTTAATTTCTCAGATAATCCGAAAAGACCCCTTGAAGGAATCAAAGTTTTGGAGCTTACCAAGGTATTGGCAGGCCCCCTGATGGGAAGGACTCTTGGGGAACACGGGGCCAATGTTCTTTGGTTAAATGCTCCCCACCTTGATGTTATAGATGGTCTGATAATGGATATGTCCAAAGGTAAGTATCCAGCGCACCTTGATCTTGACGACAGAAAGGATAAGGTGACCTTTACCGAGTTAGCTAAATCCGCTGATGTGTTTATACAAGGGTACAGACCTGGAAGCATAGCCTCCAAAGGATTTTCCCCTTACGATATGGCCGAGATCCGTCCAGGGATTGTTTGTGTAGAGATTTCAGCATTCAGCCATGAGGGCCCATGGTCGAGTAAACGAGGGTTCGACAGTATCGTGCAAACCGTCAGTGGTATCGGTAGAGAAGGTGGAATTGCAAAAGACCAAGAAGGTATGGTGCATTTACCTTGCCAGGCTCTGGATCACGCTACCGGTTACCTCGGTGCCTTTGGTGCGATGGTTGCACTGCTAAAACAAAGACGAGAGGGTGGCAGTTGGAGGGTTCGATTATCACTCGCACAAACGGGGCATTGGCTAAAATCACTAGGTCGTATGAATGAAATTTCATCCCCCGACATTACAAGGTCTGATATTTCAAAATATTTAGTTGAAGTTGAATCAGCATACGGAAAAGTTACCTTTACAAAGCCTGTAGCACAAC
>PAON01000034.1:0-17973 GCA_002708495.1 Dehalococcoidia bacterium
TTCCGCGTCCTCAACACGCCAAATTGGACGGATTTTCAGCAGCCCCCCTATCAATGATCTCGCTTTTCCGATTCTCCCACCTTTTTCTAGGTATTCCAGCGTGTCAAACAAAGCAAAAAAATTGCTTCTCTGGGCTATTGACTCAGCGATGGCAATGCACTCCTCTGCGGATTGTCCTTCTTGAGCGGCCTTAGCGGCACCGAGAGCCGACAATCCGACTGTCATTGATACCTGTTGTGTATCCACAATTTTGACATCGATCCTATCTGATAATGTGGCTGCGGCTTGCTGGGCAGAGTTGATGGTACCACTAAGTTTTGAAGATACATGAATTGAGATAATTACATCTCCAGGTTGGTTAACCTTTTCATAGACATCTACAAATTCACCCAGCGATGGCTGTGAGGTAGAAGGAAACACTGTTCCGTTTATCAGCTTGTCAAAAAACTGATCCGTGTTCAGGTCAATTCCATCTTTGTAAATAGTCTGGCCGAAATGTACGTTTAAAGGGACTATCGTTATACCCAATTCCTGTGCAAGGGCTGGATCTAAATCTGATGTGCTGTCTGTGACTATCTTAACGGCCATATTTAATCTCCCACTCAAATAATCAACATTTTACGCTTTTTCATGAGCCTTACGTTGCTAGATATAGAATTATTTNCCTTTTACNTTATCAACANGGGTAAGTGTCTGTATAATCGGGCGAAATATTTTGTTGCATTCAGTTAAATTGGAGATACCTCTATGGACTTCGAAGAATTTCTCCAACACTTTAGATCTGATGATCTNTCATATGCTCTTAAATCACTTGAGTTGCCAACAACGGGAAACAAACCGGACAGAGTTNCTCGACTANCGGATTTGGAAAAGACAGGGGCTGAGGTAAAAANCATACTAAGGGCCTTTCGGGTGGATGATGTTAAGAGGGCGGCNAAATCTGTCGGCCTTCTTTGAATTTAACNGAATTTTCNCGCATCATTGNNTGATCCTCACTGAGTATTTTATATATTTCNCAATTATNNAGGTATGATTTACAGACTTTNTATTTNTTAATAAAGCANTAAAAANNTAAATNAGAGCAATAAANNATNCTTNAAATANAATAAAAGCATCAATTCTGATAATATGGGAATGAATTATGGGAAGGACTTTTACCAACACTGCACAAATCTCCAAGGGATTTGAAATGTACGCCAAAGGGTATCGGCGTTCCAGTATTCTTGATTCTTTCAGTGACGAACCTAGACCAAGCTTGCGTACNTTGGGAAATTGGATCGCCAGATATAAAAATGTTTCAGAAGATATCCTTGCATTGGAACACGAATTCGAATGGGTTCATATGGATATGTTCTCCATACCATGGAAACATGCACAATTGATCAACAGACTATCTTGTCTCGAACTTCANAAGCCGTCATTGAGACGGGTAAGGTGGTGGTTTCGTATAAAGGAAATTAATCCTCACTACTCTGATGGAGTTGTTGCGTATATTGCTAACAGATGTGTTGTTAATGAACACATGGATTTAATGGAAATACCAGGCTCCGATTGGTCCCACCTATTGGAATCGACATTGATAGAGGATGAAGAGCAACTTGAATTGCTACCGGGTACGTTCGCAATTTGTTTTTTTGAACTTGGTGCGATTTTACCGAACTGGGTTCAAAATGGAGTTTTTCTTTCAATTACCAGGACAGAGTCAAATATTTCGGTAGTCTGTTCGGACAAGCTGATTCCAGATGAAGAAAATATTAGCCGCGGGTGGAATTGTCTCAAATACGAAGGTGATCAGGCATTATGGAGATCTTTGGTATCAAAAATCGCCTCCCCTCACCATCTTCAGTTCTTGTCCCTAGGAGATAGTAATTATTTACTCTTAAAAAATCTGGGAGATATTGAACAACTGGGTCTAAAGTTAAAGAGAATGGGTGATGACTAGGTATTTAATCTGGATTCCACCTTCATCTTTATNCCCCTGATAGTCCCGTTCGTTCGTTAATGTAGTCTATAAAGGATTGATATTCTGAGATATATGAAAGTCTCGCTACTCGTTTGTCGTCAAANACTATATTGACTTCCCCATATCCTAGNGTTTTCCCAAAGATTCCATGTCNAATACCTATTTGTACCTTTCCGTCCTCATCTTTTGCTATAGTGTCAAATTTGACTTGATATATTTTACTTTTTTGGATTATAGGAAGTCCGGCCATAGTAAGGTATAAAGAATCATTGGATAGATGATACACAGTTTGTCTCCATCTCAAATATCTAGGAGCTGCAATTAGTGGGGCCAAAAGGATACCAAGCCCTCCCAGCAGTCCAATTTGAAGATCAACGACAACCAATCCTATTATCCAAATAGAGGATGGAATTAACCAAGANAGGTGGGATTGTNTAAATATGATTGATCCTTGNGGAATGCTTTCGACTTGCAAGGTATCGTTGTTTTTCTGNGGGGTTTCNACTGTTTCNTCNGTNGATTGANCNTTTGTTTNNGNATCGGAANTTGATNCATNTTCGNTTTGTTCCTCGGGATCGANATTATTTTGNTCTTTAGTCANTTATTCACCAGNTCTAGTANTTGAGATANTTAGTNGNTTTAGANTTCAATANATANCTANGNTAANTGGCTCCGCAGGCTGGATTCGAACCAGCGACCGATCGGTTAACAGCCGATTGCTCTACCACTGAGCTACTGCGGAACGTTTTTAGTTCGCTTCAACTTAAGTTCATGTGCCTTGCAAACCAGTTTCCTAATAAAATCAGCATTCGTAATTGTCTTTTAAGGAGACTTTCTAGTCAAGAAAGGATCAGCGTATAACATGAATCGGGCTTCATAAGTTCAATTTTGTTGTATTTGAACTTTTATTGAGCCAGATGATTTGTCATAAGCAGTCTTGAATCCAATATCTATATCTTCGAGAGAATATTTATGGGTCACTATTTGACTTAGGTTGCAGTCAGGTCTGGATAGAATTTCTACAGCAGTTTCGAAATCATGTTGGCCGTTAATTATTCCGTAACATATGGATCCTTGAATGGTTTGCTCCTTAAGGACTGGCCCTGTCCAGTCGATTGAATGTTCACCATAAAACACCCCTAAAATTACTATACGACCTTGCCTTCTCGTGACCTCAATAGCTTGTCTTAAGGTATCTCCCCTACTGCCACCCACTGTTTCGATAGTAAGATCTGCTCCCCTGCCGTCGGTTGCATCAAGTACCATTTGAGTGAATTCGCTTTCTCCCTGAGTTCCTACAGTATCCGCACCTAAAGATAAAGCTGCATCTGCCTGTTGCGGGTGTCTTGCAGTAGCAAAAATTTTTCCGGCGCCAAGAGCTTTGGCCGCTGTTATAGCTGTTAGTCCGATGGTACCTGAACCGAGTACGGCGACCGTATCTCCACCCACCATGTTTCCTATTCGAACACCGTGAACAGAAACTGCCAAAGGCTCCACTAATGCGCCTTCCTCCCAATTCATTTTGTCCGGAAGCGGATAACAACCTTCTATTCTACGAACGATATATTCTGCAAATCCGCCACTTACCCCTGAACCTCTATTGGGACAATGAATATATTGTCCTTGTCTGCAGTACCAACAATTTTGACAAGCTCTTCCGCTACCCAACACTTCCACAGCCACTCTTGAGCCAATATGTTTTTGGTCGACGCCTTTTCCTACAGATACTATTTCACCTGCAACTTCGTGGCCTGCTGGATCTGAGTCGGGTCCCGATTTATCTAAATTCATATTTAAATCGGAGCCACAAATTCCTGTTGACCTGACTTTTATAAGTACTTCNCCTGGACCGGGAGTTAAATCAGGATAATCTTTAACAACCATGGTTCCATTGCCATCATAAAAAGCCGCTTTCACTTTAAGACTCCTTTCATTTCAAATCGTATTTATGCGAAATATTCCTCAACCTAGGACGAAAGAGGCTCGGACCAGGAAGAAAAACAACAGAAAAATTATTATTACTGGTATTAGGCAGCCAAGGCACCCAGNTCTCCATGTGAAATGGAATCCTTTAGAATCCTTTTTTCCTGAGAGATTAGTGGTTACCTGTTTATGAGAATTTTCAGGCAGACTCATTACTTATATAAAGTCCTATGATCTGGAGACGTTGGAAATTTTTGACACCTTCGTAAAGATCTCATTTCTTTACCGTATCTAATAATGGCATTTTTCAAAACTATTCGGTAGGAATGATTCCGGTTAATCGCAAGTTTTTTATTTCTTGTTCAGAGTATTCTAAGTCTTGTTTTAAAATATAGGCCGTATGTTCGCCAACCAGTGGTGATCTGAAAGCATTCCAGGGAGTGCCTTTAAATCTGTAAGGTCGGCCAGCATACTTATAGGTTACCTCATTTCCAAATTCAGTATGGGGAATGTCTTCAAACATGCCCCTGTCGTCCAGGAAATGAGGATCATCTAGATTTTCTTCTGGAGATCTGACAATTCCCCATGGGTATTTCAGTTCTTGTGCCCCTCGATATATCTCATCTGCTGTGTGATTCAATATAAAATTTCTGACTACTTCAAATGCATGATCAGAGTCCTCTGTATTTGAAGTAATATGCCGAGCCATGTCTTTGTATTTTTCATCTTCCAAATCTTCTGCCANCCCCTTCTCAGACATCCATTTCACTAGTGAAAGCCAAGAATTGAGGTTATTAAAAAGTTGGAAAACTATTATGTATTTACCGTCCAGGGTTTTACAAAGNGTTTTCGGGGTTGGTGTAGCTCCTTGATGTCTTCCTGTCTGACGGAAAACTTCTTTGTTGAGGAATAAATATGTGGGAATAGACGCTTCTGTAGTTGACGAACAAGCCTCGTGGGCTGAAACATCTAAATATTGTCCAACACCTGTGAAATCTCTGTAAAAAAGTGCTGACATTGTGCCAATTAGGCCATAGTGGGCGGATATAAAGTCNCCATGCCCNCCACTAGGNCTGATAGGAGGGCTGTCTGGCACNTCATCGTAGCCACACGAATGCATTATCCCTCCCATAGCTAAAGCCACCAAATCGTTAGATTTATAATCTCTATAAGGGCCGTCTTGGCCAAAGGCAGTCAACGAGGTCATCACTAATTTTTTGTTGGCTTTTTTTAATACTTCATAACCTAAACCTAGTGACTCCATAAAACCTGGTTTTCTGTCTTCCAGAAACACATCCGCCTTTTTAAGTAGTTTTTTTACTATACCTATTCCCTTTGGCGACTCTAAATTAACGGTAAGGCTTTCCTTGGAGGTGTTTCTAGCCCAAAAATAAAGGCTGGAATTGGGATCAGGTTTATCGTCCTTGAACGGTCCGATATTTCTTTCTGGAGAACCTTNCAGTGGCTCTATCTTTACTACTCTGGCTCCCATATCGCCCATAAGTTTTCCCATGTATTGCCCTCGTTCCCCGCATAATTCGACGACAAGTAATCCATTAAGAGCAGTCATGCTATTCCCTGTTCTATAAAGGAAGCAAAATCTTCTCCCGAAGTTCCTAGCAAATCCATATAGATCTCGGCAGAATGTTCACTGAGTAAGGGAGAAGCCGATTTGAGTTTCCAGGGTGTTTCTGACATTTTCATTGGCATGGCTTCTACTTTGGTATCTCCTAGTTCTCCATGTTTAATAGTGGGTAGAAAANCTCTTTCTTTAAGTTGAGGGTCTTCNTCTACTCTTTCTCTAGGAGTTTGAATTGCACCAGCAGGAACACCAAAGCTTTGAAGATGATGCATCACTTCGTGTGGAGTTNTGTTAATTGTCCAAGTTTCGATGTGCTGATCTAGTTCATCTTGGTTTTNGTACCTTAATTCCATCGTAGAAAATTTTTGGTCATTTATCCACAAAGGGTTGTTAATTGCTTTTGATAAGGCATCCCATTCCTCCTCATNNGTTACTGTAATTACGCACCAACGGTCTTTCCCTCTACACCTGTATGAATTATGAGGAGCAATCTTTTTGTCCGGGGCTGTGTTTCCCGGTGGCATGCCTTCTCTTCTGAAGGGCCTGCTGTTTACGGTGTAATCNAGGATNGAAGTGCCGGTCATTCCTATACCGGCCTCGACTTGAGATAAATCTAAATGTTGCCCCTCGCCAGTTGAATTTCTATGTTTCAGNGCCATCAATATTGCTAATGCTCCATAGAATCCTCCTGTGTGATCCATATACGAAAAACCCCAACCGGCCGATTCCTCNCCAGGTAGCCCCGACATAAATGTTAGACCTGAAAGAGCCTGTGCTGTTGGACCCCAAGTTACATAATCCCTATCTCTTCCACTGTGTCCGAATCCCGACATGCTGCAATAAATGATATCTGGGCGTATCTTTTTTTGATCCTCGTAACNGAGTCCCCATTTTTCCAGTACTCTAGAACTAAAATTTTCTACAATTACATCAGAAATAGAAATTAGTTCTTTCAGTTTTTCCATACCAGTCGGATGCATCACATTTAGTGTCACACTTTTTTTATTGCGGTTGAGAGTGTTAAACAAACCGCTTTTGTTGGGTGAACCTTCAGAATCGATTGGTAGGATATTTCTGCAGTAATCAAGAGCAGCTTCATTTTCTACTTTAATGACTTCTGCTCCAAAATCTGCGAGTAACCTTGTGCATTGAGGCCCAGCTACAATCCAAGATAAATCTATGACCCTTACCCCTTCTAATGCATTTTTACTGAGTGGTTTTTNTTGCACGTTAATCTGNTCTTCCTCTTTTACTCGNATAAGATTTTTGGGCATTATACAGGGATAATTTTCTGTTTTGAGCCTGATATGAATAATAAGGCTGGTGTATAATTCCGAGCCTATAGAGTGNTTTTATCTAAGTAAATTTTTCATTTTGGTGGTTGAACAGGTTTATGAGAGTTGGTGAATTTGAACTAGTTGATCCTGTGCCCGAGATGAATAATACCNTGGCCATCGGTATGTTACGTCCTTGGGTAGATGTGGGAAGAGTTGGTACCTTATCGTTNAGGAAATTAGAACAATATCTNGGCGCTAANGAACTTGGTCGGTTGGCAAAACCTGGAAAATTTTTTGATTTCACCAGATACCGGCCAAGGATGCGTATCACAAACGGCAAACGAGTTTTCACCAAACCAAATACCATTGTTCATCACGCCAAAGATCAGTATTCGGGTCGAGATTACATTTTCATCCACATACGGGAACCTCATAATTTTGGAGAGGAATATACTGACTCAATAGTTGAATTGTTTAATTATTGCAATGTGACTGAGTACTGCCGAATTGGTGGTATGTATGACTCTGTCCCACATACTAGGCCAATTTTAGTTACAGGCTCCATGACAGACGAGCAAGAAGGGAAGGCCGGATCTCTATTGAATCCCCGTCGTAGTACCTATCAAGGACCTACGTCCATAATTAATCAGGTTAATGAAGATTTGACCGAGCGAGGCGTCCAAAATACTACTTTGATGGCACATTTGCCACAATACGTCCAGTTGGATGAAGATCATTTGGGTGCATCGAGGCTGTTGGAGGTTTTGTGTGCTGTGTATGGTTTTCCCGCGGATCTAGCAGAGAAAAGCAAGGGAGACCAACAATACAAAGATATTGAAAGAGCGATAGATTATGGGGGAGAGGTGGGCACTTTGATAAAACAATTGGAAACCTACTTTGATAGAGTCCTTAGTCGATCTGAAGGCCAAGAAGGTTCAGAAAATTTAAGTGAAGAGGATGTGGAAATTAACCTATCGTCGGATATTCAAGATTTCTTAAATGAGATGGGTGAGCGGTTTGAGGATGATGGAAGTGATAGTAGCCAGAGGAACTAAATACACCTTTCAGTCTCACGTTNGACAAAANCTCTCAATTCTTTTGGCATNTGTATTGCNCCTAAGGAATTCTCTTTTATCCTTTTTGGGTTAGATGTTGCNGGTATNGCTGATGTTATAACCTCATTTGATATAACCCAAGATAANANGGCCTGAGCCCAGGTTTTGATGCCTAAATCAGATAANGGGCCCAAGTCAGGACTTACTCGAAGNNCTTTCACGTATTTTCCTTTTTGTAGTGGTTCCATTACCAGAACTCCNANTTCCATTGANTCCGCTAACGGGAGTACATCAGATTCCACTCGTGTGTTAATAACATTGTAGGGAATTTGGATAGAATCAATTTTGCCGGTTTTCATAATGTTCATCATTTCTGGATAGTCACTAGGAGTCATACAGGTTAGACCCACTAAACCTATCTTTCCTTCATCTTTCAGACCAGTAAGAGTTGGTAGNTGGGTTTTCCAATCTACTAAATTATGTATTTGGAGAATATGAATGTACTCAGTTTTCAGCAACGAAAATGAGTTATCAATTTGGTCTAAACNAGATCGATAACCTGTNGTCCACACTTTTGTAGCTATTTGAAATTTTGAGGGATCATTTTCTTGAATTGCTAATCCTAGGACTTTTTCTGCGTTGCCATACATTGGTGAGGAATCGACAAGGGTCACCCCATTATTTTGACATTCCTCGACTATTTTATTTCGAACNGAGAAAACTTCTGGNATCGAATCATCTACATCAAAAGTCCTGGAGGTTCCCATACCAACGGCAGGGAATTCCATTNCTCTTATTTTTCTGAACAACATTTNCTACACTTAATTTTTATTTTTTAGTAATACGTGCCTTCTGTTGAAGGTGTGNTGTCTGACTTCAGTAGCCCATCTACCTTNATCCACAGCAGCAGCCCATTCTGGGGATGTCAGGACCTTTGGATCCTCTATTTCATATATTGCTGTGTGTTTCGGTTGGTTTTCTATAATTATTTCTTGTTCTACTCCTCCGATTACCATTTTCAATGGCTCCGTGGTAAACCTGGCTATGGCTAATACTCCAGGTACCTCGGACAGGTATGGTATATGTTCCTTGTCGTAGACCTCATCAAATAGAGCCTCCTTGTCTTGAGGCACATCCATTGCAGCTGAGAAATAGTATTTTCCGTTCATTTGCTAACTCCTTTGACTAGATAAAATTAATAAAGGTTAATAAATGTCTAAAGTCCGAATCTGTCGCCTACTTTCAATCTATGGGATTCTACAAAATCTGAGGCCATAATTTTTGCTTCTCGGCCTACTTTGACCCTACCTATATTGATCATGCCGTCCGAGACTGACAAACTGAACGACTCATCCGATATTTTCGTTACGGTTCCTGCAGGTTGATCATGTTTGGAAGATTCAAAAGATGTGTTGAATAAGTAAATTGGCTTTTTGTTCCACAACGTATTGGCTCCAGGGCTAGGATCAGACCCTCTAATCAGATTGTAGATTTCCATACCAGGTTTATTCCAATCTATGATTACGTCATCTGACCTGCACCACCCCTCGTATGTGGCTTTGCTGTGGTCTTGTTCAACTTTGGGGGCGGTACCATTTTTAACCATTTCTACTGCTTCAACCATTGCCTCCACTCCAGCAGGGTAGAGTTTGCCAAAATAAACTGATCCCAAAGTGTCGGTTTCAGTAATATCAAATTCTTTTTGTAAAAGTATTGGACCTGTGTCCAGACCTTTGTCTGGCCAGAAAATAGTGAGTCCAGTTTTTGATTTCCCTTGTATGATGGGCCAATTAATTGAACTAGGTCCTCTATGTTCTGGAAGCAAAGATGGATGATACTGGATAGTTCCCAAGCGAGGTGCTTCAAGGATTTCATCTGGGACGATATCGGTAACAAAGGCCATCACACATAGATCTATGTGTAACGATAAAAATTCTCTAATTGCCTCTTTATCTCGCATTCTTTTGTATTGGAATACTGGTATTTGATTTTCTAATGCTGCCGATTTTATGGGATCTTCAGGTCTACCTGGATTGTCCGGTGGACAAAGCACAGCTACTACGTTTTCTTTTTTATCTACCAGTGCATTTAAGACATCTTTGCCAAAGGCAGCTTGTCCTATTATGGCGATTTTCATATCAATATCTCCTATATGGTCATTTGGGAGGTAGGGTCCACGCTGGAATATAACACATCAATTGACCGTACCTCTGGGCGAACATAACATGAGAGCGGGTAATTACAGATTCAATTACTTATACGACTATTTTAGAGAAGAGGTTAATTTTGGTCGAAGTTAAAAAATCGATGTCTCCTTTGTCGGGCCTTAGGGTACTTGGTGTGACTGTCTACCTCGCAGGACCATTTGCGATGATGAATTTAGCTAGATTGGGGGCCGAATGTATAAAAGTAGAAATGCCGGGTGTGGGAGATCCATCTAGAGGAAATGGACCCTTTGCCTCTCCTGATGGATATGTGGAAACCCAGGAGTCTGAAAAGCATCTTTCTACTCGGTTTCTTAAAAGGGCCCAGGGTCTGAAAAGCGTTACTTTGAATCTAAAAGATCCAAAAGGCTTGGAAATGTTTATGGAGCTAGTGAAAAAGTCAGATGTACTAGTCGAAAATTTATCGCCCGGCGCTATGAAGAGATTAGGTTTGGGTTACGAGAAAGTGGCAAAGGTTAATCCNGGAATTATTTATACTTCTATTTCAGGATATGGTCAATCCGGTCCGTATTCACATCAAAAGGCTCATGATCCACAAATTCAAGGCATGAGTGGTCTTATGGATATAAACGGATCAGAAAGTGAACCTCCTACCAGGGTTGGGTTTTATATCGGGGATTTGGTAACACCTCTTTTTGCCTGCTATTCGGTTCTTGCAGCGCTCAGAGAAAAAGATAAGACTGGTTATGGTCAATATTTGGATGTGTCCATGATGGATTCATTAACCTCCCTCATGTTTATGGAAAATTTGGAAGAGGCCATTATGTATGGTGAACCACTTAGGCAGGGAAATAATAGCCGTGGAGGCCCGATGGGGCTCTATCACACCAANGATGGAGANATCACNTTAACTGTTGCCAGTGATGATCAATGGAGCAGATTGGCTAAAGCGTTAGATGCCCCAGAATTAATAGTAAATCCAAAATTTGCCACCTTTATCGAACGAAATCGGAATGTTGTCGAGGCTCGAGGGGAAGTACAAGGCCTACTTGATCGTTACACTAAAAGTGAGGCGATAGCATTATTAGAGGAAAATAAAGTTCCTTGTGGGTTGGTAAGAACTGTGCCGGAAATAATAGAAGACTCACATTTTTGGGATCGAGGAACCCTTCAACCAATGAAAAGTTCAGCTTTTGCTGATGCCGTTCCGGGAATTGCATCAGGTTTCCCTGTTGATTTTTCTGGTGGTGAATTACCTCAGTCGAAAGGTGCACCAATGTTAGGTGAGCACAACCATGAGATATATCATGAGATTCTCGGAATTAGCTCGGAAGATCTCGAAGAATATGAACGAAATGGAATTATTTGAAATTAATAAAAAAGTGAGGAATTGATGAGGGACCAAGCTAAACCTTTGCGGACCATGCTTTATGTACCTGCTAATAAAGAAGATTGGGTCAGGAAAGCTCCAAAATACGGTGCAGATGCTCTTATCTTGGACATTGAAGACTCTGTACCTTTAGACGAGAAGCAAAACGCACGGGAAATCGTTTCTAGAATGGTTCCAGAATTGGCTGCGCAAGGTATAACAGTATTGGTAAGAGTCAATGATATTGATACAGGACTTACTGCAGAAGATGTAGCTTACGCGGTTCAGGAAGGCCTTTACGCTATTACTCTGCCGATGGTGAAAGGACCTGCAGATGTGAAAAAACTTGACTCTTTTATTTCTAGTGAGGAGAAGAAAAAAGGTATAGATTTGGGGAAGATATTAATTGACCCCGGTTTGGAAACAGCTACAGGGCTCAGGTTTGCTTATGACGTGGGAACTTCATCAGATCGAGTTGCGCATATGGGGGCTGGAGGTGGTAGGGGAGGAGATATAGCTAGAGCTGTAGGATATCAATGGACTCCCGAAGGCACAGAAACTTTATTTATCCGNTCAAAGGTACTNCTAGACGCTCGAGCAGCTGGTGTACCTTTTCCATTGACTGGCTTGTGGCAGGACATACATGATCNTGAAGGNTTAAGGAGCTTCGCACAACATTCAAGAGAGCTAGGTTATAACGGAATGACAGTTATACATCCGTCTCACGTTCCAATAGTGAATGAAATATTTTCTCCGAGTAAAGATGAGATAAGTGAGTGGCAAGGNTTAGTTCAATCGATGAAGGAGATTAGAGAGAGTGGAGGGGCCGCCGTTTCTTTTCAAGGCGGAATGGTNGATATCGCTCATGAGAAAACAGCTNTGGAGATGCTTGATATGGCTCGTGCTTTGGGATTGTTGGATGATTAACCAGACGTATTGATAATTTCATTCACTGATTGATCAATCATTTCCTTTAAATTTTGACNTGGATTTCCATCTTCATTCCAATGCTCTCCCCAAGAGTAAATCGACCTGTTGGCGACAACGGCTCCTAATGTTCTGACCATTGGAGTTAAACCATGTTCAATTGACAAAGCGTGTTCTGCAGATCCTCCGGTTTGGATGGGNAGTACTAACTTGCCAGACAGGGAATTTTCTGGAAATTGATCAAAAAAAGTTTTTATTAGACCTGTATAGGTGGCTCTATATGTCGGGGTGGCAGCGATGATCACATCGGAATCAAGGACACGTTCTATAGAATCATTTAATGCTTTATCTTTACTTCTTAATAAAAGAGCTTCTGACGAAATCTTGGACAAATCCACCAGTGTTGAGTCCCACTGTTCCTTTGGGAGCCTATCAATAAAAATATTTACGATTTTTTCAGAAGATGAACCTTGGAATGGACTTCCTAGTACCGCCGATAATATTTTCATAATAAGTGTTTTCCAGTAACTGCGTGCCTTTTATGATAATTAACAACCGATTCTTTTAGATTAGGGATCAGTTCTTTACCCCAATAAACAGTGTCATTATATGCATCAAAACCTCTTACTAATAAAGTGCTACAACCTAGTTTGTAGTATTTCATAAGTGAATCAGATACTTGTTCTGCGGTGCCTACAAGTGCCGTGGTATTTCCTGCACCTCGAGTAGCTGCCGCTATGGGAGTGTAAAGTCGATCATCCAAGATTTCCCCATCTTTTGCGAAATCTACGAGACGCTGAGATCCTACAGATTCCAACCTTTCCTTTCCCATACCATGCATAGAATTCTGGTTGGTTTTCAGAACATTTTCTAGAGTGGAATGAGCAATATCCCAGGCTTCAGATTCAGTATCAGCCACTATTGGTCTCGTTGAAACGGAAAATCTTACAGATTTTGGATCCCTTCCAACTCTTCTTACTCTGTCGGTGAATAATTTGATTTTCTTCCCAACTTCTTTGAGCGGTTCTCCCCACATAGCATATACGTTGCATTCTCTCGCACCCACTTCTAATGCGGCATCAGAAGCTCCACCAAAATACAGAGGGATATGTGGTTCCTGAAAGCATTCAAAGTCACTTTTCGCTTGTTCGAAGTGATAGAACTCACCTTTATGGTCGACGGGCGTTTTTGAAGTCCATATGGTTTTAAGAATGTGCATAAATTCTCCTGACCTTCTATATCTGGCATCATGGTCTAGAAAATCGCCATCACGCTTCTGTTCTAAGTCCCCACCTCCGCTTATTATGTGTAGAGCAATTCTTCCCCGTGTTAATTGATCGATAGTGGCGGCTTTCCTACTTAGTACTGTCGGACTGACAAATCCGGGCCGGTGAGCAACCAAAAATCCAAGTTCTTCAGTGTTGGCTGCTGCATGCATCGCGACTATGAACCCGTCTGCAGATGAAGATGTGTATCCGACCAGAACTTTATCAAAGCCGCTATTCTCATGGGCTTTAGCAAAATCGGAGATATAATCCCCGTCTACCCCGCCACCAATGACGTGTACCTCTGCACCTTTACTTCCAGTACCTTCTCTTACTGCGCCGATCATTCCGATTATCTCAAGTTCCATGAAGCTATCCTAAATTATCTAAATATATTGCGGCAGTATATGTTCTGAAAAAAGATTAATCGAGTTCATAGCAGTTTTGTGGTCAATATCTCCCCATTGAAAGGAACACACAAAATAATTGGCACCGGTTTCGATGTATTCTTCCAAATAACGTTCCACTGATTTTGGGGAACCTGCCAAAGCGACACCCCCTAGTCTAGTAGGATCCTTTCTGTTTGATTGCTGGTCGAATCGCTCTATTTCAGCCTCTATATCCTTTCTGGTTTCCCTAGTCGGAAGACTAGCCGGCCTATCTCCCACGAACCCGAATGAGCCATCCTTTGAAGATTGGAACTGTTCCAATCCCCTTTTTTCAGCTTCTATTCGCCGAGGAGCTGCTAAATTCCATTTATATTTTTCCCAGGCTGGAGTCGCAATACTTATCGCTTCTTCGTCTGTATCAGCTACAACCATATGGACAACAAGGCCAATTTTTGGATCTTGACCCTGATCGTTTAGTGAGCCTTCACCGTGAGTCTTATTCCAGACATTTTTATATCTCTTGGTTTCAGCCTTGAGGCTTTCCAGGGTTCCTACAATCACAGTGTTCATTCCTTCCAAGGCGGCTGTTTCGGCGTTTCTCATATACCACATTGGTGGGAACGGTTTTTGAATCGGTTCTAATCGCATTGGNAGGTTGTCATATTGGTGAAATTGACCTTGGTACGTTAGAGTTTCTGAACTGAGTCCTTCTTTTATCACTTCCAGAGTTTCAAGGTATCTTTGGTAATTTTTGTCAGAATTGTCATCCTGTCCCCAGAAAAAAGCTTCCATCACACCTCCTCTTCCGACTCCGATTTCTACCCGTCCATCGCTCAAGTGGTCAAGCATGCTGATTTCTTCGATCAACCTAAGTGGGTGATGAAGAGGCAATACATAAACACATGGAGCTAGTTTTATTTGCGATGTGCGCTGCGATGCTGCGGCTAAAAATACGTTTTGAGAAGGAGCCAGACTATGCACAGCGGGTGTATGGTGTTCAGCTAGATGGTATGCATAAAACCCTTTTTGGTCTAAAACCTCGATTTGTTGCATCCGAAGCTTGTATACCTCATTTAGGGACATGTTCGAGACCGGTTCTATATGATCAAATACGCCAAATTGAAGTGCCAAATAACTCTCCTAAGTTTTGTGTGCTATCAGTTTTACCAGCGACAAGATTTGTGAACCAATATAATACTAACTATATAATCTTCTGTGTTGTACTGAAAATGTACTGCGGCAGTATTCAAAATTTTGGGAGACGGATAGATGGCTGATTTAAAAGACGATGAACAATACCGGGATAAACTTACTCCGATGCAATATGAAGTAACTCGTAATAAATCTACAGAAAGAGCATTCACAGGGGAGTACTGGAACACGACAGAGGATGGTACTTATTTATGTGTTTGTTGTGGGGAAGAACTTTTCTCTTCCGATACCAAATACGACTCCATGTGTGGGTGGCCTAGCTTTTACCAGCCGCTTGTTGAAGATCAGATAGAAGAAGAAACGGACACTTCTTTAGGAATGGAGAGGACGGAAGTTATCTGTAAGTCATGTGGTGCGCATCTGGGACACGTTTTTCCAGATGGTCCTCAACCTACTGGGCTGAGGTATTGTATTAACTCAGCTTCCTTAAATTTAAAAAAAGACGAGTAGACTAAGGATCAATTGGTCATTTGGGAAAATACCGGGTTTAGTCGGTTTCTTGCTTCAGACTGGGATTTTGAATCTTCAACTTCATAGATAGGGATGTCTTCGTCCCAATCTGCTTCCAAATCGTATAATTCCCCCGTTTCATATAATTTCCATCGGTGATCACGAATGAACCTTATTTGTCGTAAATCGTTGAGGCCGTGTCTTCTATTCATTGGTTCGAAGTGAAAAAACATCCAATCTCTCGGGTTGCCTTTTTCCCCTTTTAACTGAGGATAAAAAGACCTCCCGTCAATGATGTATCCTTCAGGGAAGCTCAGGCCAGCCGCTTCAAAAATAGTCGGTAGAAAATCTGTAGCTTCAATAAGATCTGTTTGCACAGTATTGGAAGGAATCGTTCCTGGCATCAAACAAATCAAAGGAACATGGGTACCCCTATCGCTGGTCTTTCCTTTACCACCGCAAATCTCATTATGCTGATGCATCATTGAACAGACATCGTCTGGGCTACCGTTATCTCCAAGGTAGATAACCAATGTATCTTCCTGAAGTCCTTGATTTTCAAGATAGTTCAGTAATCTACCTATGACTTTGTCGTGATACTCAACCATATCTCTATAGAATTTAGGATCATCTTCCCATGATCCATCTTCTAAGTCCGCCCATGTTTTTGCACCGATAGATCGGTTTGAGGGAGGATCAAAAGAATCCCATTCTGGGCTGTCCGGGGTGGGCTCATGAGGCTTGTGGGTAGCAGCCATTGGCCAGTAGACGAAAAATGGTTTTTCATCATCTTTTTTNCTCTCTAAGAAATCGATGATGTAATCGCAGAATATGTCCTCCCCATATTTATCCTTGGTGTCAGTTCTGAACTCACCGTTTTCGTATATAACTGGATTCTTGTATCTGGAACCCTTCTCTTCTGTGTGATGCGGGTGCCATACGCAAAACTCGTCAAAGCCAGCATCTTCGATTTTTTGCCCTGAAGATCTTTCTTCCGGGTGTTGATCTGGTGGGTTGTAGGAGTAAAGTTGCCATTTGCCGGATATACATGTGTTATAACCAGCGTCGGTGAGTAGATGTCCAAAAGTGACTTCGTCTGGTCTTATTAAACCGAAACCCAAGTAGTTNCGGAAATTATATTTTCCGGTCATCATTGAAAGTCTGGTTGGTGTACACAGCGGCATAACATGAGCGTTTTCAAAGCGCATGCCCTGCTGGGCCATCGAGTCTATGGATGGAGTTTTATATGAAGAACCACCGTTGGCCCCTATTACCTCATAGCCAAGATCATCAGACATTATCAATACTATATTCGGCTGTTTTGACATATCGGCTCCGCCTTGTAGGTTTCTAAACTATCATATTTGGTATATTGGATCAGGTTGTACTTGCGGGTTATTTGTAGGAGCCGCCTTTAAATCAACAGGCCTTTCACACACGTAATTTTCATATTGACCTCTCTGATTCATCTAACAAAGCTCTTGATGCTAAGACCCAACCTAGTATGCATGCAATTTAATCATAGCAAACAGATTGAAACTAGGTCATAATCGGGAAAATTTCAACCCGCAACGAAGTGAATATTCCCACTAGTTAATTGAACAACCTTCTTCTAAAAGTTGCAGACCCGTGGATAAAGTATGAACAAATTAATCCACCTAAAGATAGTACTACCATAAAAATCATCATCAATTGGTATGATCCTGTTTGATCGAAAACTACCCCCCCTGCATATGCTCCAATAGCACCTCCAAATTGATGCACCATATTGACGATACCGATAAGAGCTCCCATCNTGGGTGTTCCGAAAAGATCTTTTACAAATACTACCGTGAGAGGCGCAGTAATCAAGNATGTGAATCCGTACGAAAATGCCAATATCACAATAAATGCCGGCTGATTAGAAGTGCATATCAAGATGAATATGACCAATCGTATTAAAAAACATAGCACAGTAGGAAAACCAGCTTTAAACCTGTCACCTAAGAGCCCTGCAGTTATCACTCCTGCAAGTGCAAACACACCCATTATTGCTAACAAATTACCCGCGAATTGATCTCTGACACCATTATCAGTTGCGAAAGATGCTATATGTGTAGCCATGAAAAAGTCTTGGAATCCGCATAAGGCATAAACTACTATCAAAATGGCAAATTTTGTCGAGATAGTGAATCTTAGTAAATGTGGTCCCGAACTGGATGGAAATTCAGTGGGATGGCCGTCATATCGTTCAAGGCTATCTGGCAAGAAGCTCACGAATTTAGCCTGAAACAGCAGTAGAGGAATAAGAACTGAAGCTGCCCCCACAGCTAAATATACATGGGATATCCTCCAACCTACCTCAAACACAATTAGTGTCAAAACAGAAATAATGATGAGCTGACCGAACCCGAATC
>PAON01000035.1:0-20871 GCA_002708495.1 Dehalococcoidia bacterium
AGCAATGACATGTCATTAATATACACACCGGGTGTTGCGAGAGTTAGCAAAGCCATCCATGAGCAACCAGAATCTGTATGGAATCTAACGAGTAAGGGTAATACCGTTGCAATTGTGACTGATGGGTCAGCAGTGCTCGGATTNGGAGATATTGGTCCNGCTGCNGCCTTACCAGTAATGGAAGGNAAGGCTCAATTATTGAAAGANCTNGTNGGAGTNGATGCCTGGCCNATNGTTCTAGATACTCANGACACNACCAAAATNGTCGACACAATAAAATTGNTATCCCNTGGGTTTGGGGCNATAAACCTGGAAGANATTTCNGCNCCNAGATGTTTTGAAATAGAACANCGTCTTCACAAGGAATTNANCATACCAGTATTTCACGACGATCANCACGGAACCGCAATCGTGGTTNTGGCGGCACTATACAATGCGGTCAAAGTNGTNAANAAANAATTACCTGANCTAAAGGTAGTATTNGTAGGNGTNGGAGCGGCTGGTGTCGCNACTACCAAACTTTTAATCANAGCCGGCGTAAAAAATATCNTTGGNGTAGATCGGGNAGGNATNNTAGANAGACAAAANGATTACNGGAATAACNAAGTNTGGAAAGAATATTCNGANATAACAAACCCNAATAATNTTTCTGGCCACATCAAAGAAGCNNTGNANGGTGCAGATGTATTNATAGGNCTNTCNGGTCCAGGNGTCCTCCNACTTGAAGANGTGNGNTTGATGAACANNNAACCNATNATNTTTGCTATGGCNAATCCCGANCCNGANATNTGGCCNGAGGANGTTGAAGGAGTTGTTGAAGTTATGGCGACAGGACGATCAGATTACCCCAACCAAGTTAATAATGCTTTGTGTTTCCCCGGCATTTTTAGAGGCATCCTAGATGCTAGAGCACAGAAAGTCACAGATGAAATGAAAATGGCCGCAGCCTTTGCCATATCAAGAGGAGTTCCCGAGAGCCATCTTAATAACGAATATATTATGCCGAGCATTTTTGATACTGCTGTGGCTGCTCAAGTCGCAAAAAGTGTAAAAGCCGCAGCCATAAAAAGTGGGGTGGCTTTGAAAAATTAACCTNCCTACCGAAAGAGAACCTTCGGTCTTCTTGCAGGAGGATTTTGATGTTTAATTTGATTGGTTCTGATTTTCATATCCTGTCTGACATAGGCCCCCGGTGCATGAAACAGGTTGACCTACACGTTGCCATATATATTCTCGACATCAGCCAGAAAACATAACATAAACCCCAGATTTCACATATCCCTGTAATCATCCAATGATATTACTANGCCTAAAGTAACACTACAAAGGTAGAGTTGGCCCTCCAGCAGCAGTCAGGCCATTATATTTATCGGACGCCTGCGTATGTCCGATTGGTACTAAAGACCAGACCTATACTAAGAATTGTCAAAAGTAGGAACCCGTAAAAAATATAGTTATAGTTCCCTGTTATATCAAATCCTATACCGGCGATCATTGGGCCGGCTGAAAAACCAAGGACTGCCGCCGCCCTATTGACTCCGTATATTCCACCAACATTATTTTTACCAAAATAGCTTACTAATAGCAAAACTAATACTGTGGATTGAATTCCATCTGAAATCCCCCCAAGAGCACTGGAGAATACAGCCTTCAAAAAAGTATCGGCAAATATAAGTAACGCGATCGAAAATACCCTGACAGAAATGGCCCCCAGGATTAGTAATCGAGGCGTATAGCGATCAGCCAAAATACCACCTATTAATCCACCTATTGCTGAAGCAATAAAACGAACACTGACAGTAGCAACCGCTTCCTCTGGATCCAAACCTTGGCCTACAAGGTAGGGGACTATGTGTAGGCCTATGCCTGCCGTAGCAATGCCGGTGACAAATACTGTAGCCGTTAGAAACCAATATTCCTTAGTGTGAAGAACCTCAGATAAAGAAAATTCAGGGATTGTAAAGTTTTCCAACTCAACCCCGTCACCATCATTCTCATCAAGGTCTTTAGGAGAGCGAACAAATAAAATAGCCGGAATCACTCCTACCAGAAACATTATTACAGCCAAAACCATCCATCCAAACCGCCAACCAAATTCTGCAATCGATGCCTGAGATATCAAAGGAAGCAATACGCCCCCTAAAGCCGTGACAGCAAATAAAACGGATACAGCCATTCCACTATTCCTATCGAACCATTTAGCTATGGTGGAGGGGGAAACGGCTTGGATAAATCCTTGATCACTTACTCGTGCTGCCCCATAAAAAATATAGAAAGCCATGATCGCGGAAATTTGGCTTAAAGCAANCATAGAAATAGTTGTGATTAAGGCTCCAATTGCCAGTATGACCCTTGGTCCAGTTTGATCCAGGATTCTTCCAGTCATTACTGCCACCCCAGCTCCCAACAAGGCACCCAGGCTTGCAGCTCCGGAAATTTGTGTACGGTTCCACAGAAATTCGTCGGACATCGGCAAAAAGAANACCGTTAAAACGTTAAGACTGGCCACAGAATTAGCGAAGGCCAAACCACACACAGCTGCCAACACAACCCAACTGTAGTGAATTTTCCTCAATGAATTAATCATCAATCATAGGTTCGCCTTACCCTGTGATATCGAATTTTGAGTTTCCATTATAACTATTCATTAATGGGAAACTTTAACCATTTCATCTCTGGTGAATGCTTGGAAACTCATTTCTATAAAAAAAGAAGTGTACTTTTCTTTCTTAGTCCGCCATATCTACATTCATAGGAAGCTTGACCGATAAGAGAACCATGGTGGCTATTAAACAAATGATCCCGCTAAATAGAAAAGCAGATTTTATCCCGAATTCATCGATGAGCAATCCGGTGAAAATTGGGGAAACTGTTCCTAATAAACTTGCCCCATAAATCAACGAGACTACTGTTGGCTGTGATTTTCCACCAGAAACGTCCATAGCAGCGGAAATAAAGACAGTATGCAGTGAGTATAAGAAAGCCCCCATAACGAATATATTCAACACAAGTTGATACCCNTCAGATGCGTAATACAATCCGATAAATGAAATTCCTAATATAGTCATGGCAGGCAATAGAACTATTTTTCTTCCACACCTGTCAGACAGCCAACCAAGTACAGGTTGGGCAATAATTCCAGATATCTGTGCTCCAGCCAGAAAAACCCCCACCGTAAGTGGATCTTTGGCAAGGCCTCCCTCTCCTACAGCTGATATCAGGTATAGAGGAAGAAAATACATTATCGAAGACTGGCCCATATCGCTCAACCCCGTGACCAGTATTAAGCCCCAAATCCCTTTGTCTTTTAGCAATCCTCTCAGACCGCCGAAATATTCTGCAAAAGATCCTGCCTTAGGGGCATCCTTCGAAATACCTCTCATCATAAAATAAACAACTAAAGCGAAAATCAAAGCAGGTAAAACGCTTATTCGGAGAACTTCATTCCATTCAAAAGCGATTAAGTATGTCATGGTGACGATGCTACCGACCTTGAATGTCTCCGTAGTTAACAAGCCCACTATGAAGGGTCCAAACATTTCTCCTATTGAACCACCTGTCCCGTGAAGAGATATCGCAAATCCTCGTCTACCTGGGAATCTTCTTGAAAGCTCTGCAATCGCTGGCGGGTGATACAAAGAAGGGCCTATCCCGACAAGNAGCATCGCCCCAAGAAGCCACCAAAAACTGGGAGCCATTCCCAACAAGAAGAAGGAGCTCCCCATAATAGTTAACGATATAGCCATCATGGCTCCAGGGCGATCAGAGAAACGTTCTCCAAGGTAACCTGCAACCATTGTGGTGGCATCGGAGGCTCCTCGCCCAAATCCTCCAACAACACCAAATTGAGTCGCCGTCAGATTGAAGCGTGGGTCAGTTTTCATCATTGCAAGCAGTAAAGGAAGCGAAGAGTTAAAAACATGGCTCACTGCATGCCCTAACACAACTGCTGAGGCCAGTTTCTTACTTCCTGGAGTAAAGTTAGGGGAAATCTGTCTTTTTTCTTCTAATGCACTTGGAAATTTGTGAGTCTCACCGTTATCAGGCATTAAAAAACCCTTGAAGTTATCTTTTTTATTCTGAACCCAACCGTTATTGTTTCAATGCTGTTTTTAATATCCTTTTTCATATGTGCATTATAGCTATTAACAAGTATGTTTTAGAATGAGAATTAATATGGCGCATATAGTCGGAAATCTAGTTTTAANAATCATGCTCGTGGCGATGCTCGCCTGCTCTAAGAACATCTCAGACAATTCAATAGCAAACCCCCAAATGGCCACGAATCTTCTCCCTATTGAATTTGACACTTCAGGGCCATGGATCAATAGTGAACCATTTGTCTTACAGGAAAAGAGAAACGAGGTTGTTCTAATCGATTTTTGGACCTACAGCTGTATCAATTGCATAAGGACTCTTCCGCACCTAAATGAATGGCACCGGAAATACCACGAAAAAGGTCTAAATATTTTGGGAGTGCATAGCCCTGAATTTGAGTTTGAAAAAATATATGGCAATGTGGTTTCTGCTGCAGAGGATTTAGGAATTGATTATCCGATAGTGATGGATAACGATTTCAATATATGGAACACATTTAATAATCGATACTGGCCTTCGAAATACCTTTTGGATAAAGATGGGATTATCCAATTTAGCCACTTTGGTGAAGGGGGATACGAAGAGACAGAATTAGCAATAAGAGCTTTATTAGAGGAGGCTGGTTTCGATACCTCAGATATCCCTCTGGAAGACAATCTCCAGCAAAAAAGAGATTCGTCCAACATTTCCAGTGAGCAAACGTTGGAGCTGTATATGGGTACTGATAGAAACTACAAATTCAANTTTTTTCAAAATACATATATCGGGAATACAGAATACTATNAAAATATTCGAACCGATGCTTGGAAGAAAAAAGATNTCTTTAAAAGTCCCTCCAAAAAACAAGAAAATAAGGTTTATATTGAAGGTTTGTGGAGTAAAGAAAAAGAATATATTTCTCACAGCAGAAATACCAATGCTTACATTGATCAAATTTTCCTAAAGTTCTCAGGGGCTGAGGTGAACGTGGTTTTGGGAAAACATAAAACCCCCTACAAGGTACTAATCACCCTGGATGGNATCCCTTTACAGGAATCAGAAGCAGGTAAGGATGTCTACTTTGACCCTAACGGAAAGAGTTTTGTTCAAGTTGACAATTCTCGGATGTATAACGTCGTTAAGTTGAAAAAATTCGACACGCGAGAGCTAATGTTAAGCTCTAGATCATCAGGGTTCTCCATTTACTCTTTCACCTTTGGCTCCGATGTAAGGGAATAACCATTTAAATGTGCTACAACAAAATGTTTTCTATTTTCTTGTTTTGTATTGGCATAACGACCTTAACGATCTCTTGCAATGATATTGCAACCCCGTTTACAAATGAATATCCAATAAAAAGCCTGCTAACGCAAGAAGGCTATCAAATCGTTTTAGCAACCACAGATCTGGCCGTTGGGGAAAATCGATTCTCATTTATAGTTCTGTCTGAGACAGGGTTTCTCAATGAAGATTATTCAACGGTGACCTTTTATCCTCCGACCAAACATTCACAAGAATCAAAAAAAACTGCCCAGTTCATGTATTGGGATGATCTCAACAGAGGATCTTTTGTCGCCAATGTGAATTTCCCGTACCCCGGAAAATGGACATTCCAAGTAGATTTACAGGACAACGAAAGGGACATTTCCATTCAAGCGAATTTCACTGTTAACGAAAAAACTATCGCNCCAAATGAAGGTGACAAGGCTCCCATNACAAAGAACAAAACCTTAGACAGCGTAGTAAATATACAGCAACTNTCAACAGGAAATATAATTGACCCCGAGTTGTATCGACACTCAATCAAGGATGCAATAGAAAGTGGTAAGGCCACTGTTGTTACTTTTTCAAGCCCCGCTTTCTGTCGCGATGAGACATGTGGACCACAAGTGAAAGTGCTACAAAAATTAAGCTCTCGTATGAATTCTTCAATAAATTTCATCCATGTTGAAATTTATGATAACCCAGTCCAACTTCAAAATGATTCTAAGGCTGGTCTGTTCTCTGAGAGTTTCAAAAAATGGAACTTGCCGAGCTTTCAATGGACATTCATCGTCAATTGCCTCGGTGAGATATCACATCGGTATCAAGGATTCGTATCCTCTGAAGAACTAGACGGGGCCATAAGATTTTTTATCCCAGGGGAAGGAGGTAAGAAGCATTGTTTAGTAATCTAATTTGAGAAAATTACATTCGTTTAATATAACTTGACCCTGAGGGCCGCTACCTCCAAATTAAGTAAACAATATCAGAAGCCTCAAATGAACCCGCTGTACTGACTGGTTAGTTTCTGTCTGTATTTTGCCAAAAGTTTGACTTGGGTTAGTTTACAATCCTCGTCACAAGGGATGAAAGATTATGAATGCAGAAGTAAATACCGAATACACAATATATTTTGCTGGAGCGTTATTCGACCACAAGGAGCTTATCGGTAACGCTATTTTAGCCTCCTACATAAATAAATTTTCCAAGGAGAAATACCGGTGCATACTACCGCAAGACCTTGAGCAATCTACAAATAGGGCAGTCGACATAAGAAATCAAGATTTAAATTGTGTGTTGGCATGTGACCTAGCAATTTTTAATTTTGATGGCACAGAATTGGACTCAGGGACTGTCGTAGAATTCTTATATGCTAAAACGTTGGACATACCCTCATTAATTATAAGGTCTGATTTTCGAGGGAGCGGTGATCAAAATCGTGAGGGAGATCAATGGAATTTGATGGCATCCTTTTATCCTCGGACTAGAAAACTAGAATTTAATGCAATGGAGTGGTATCAAAAAGAAATAAAGGCGTTATCCGATGACCAACACATATTTGACACCGCTGATCGCTTATATAAAAAGATTGCTAATTCAGTTATAACTGAATTAGATACTGTGATACAGGACTCCCCTCTACTTTCTACTGATCAGGGGCAGGCCTTTAACCTCTATCGGTGGGCCTCAGTGTTTCCTGGAAGTGGCTTAACTGAAATTGTCCCGAACATAGACGACATAATCATATCCAAGAAGAACAAAGGGTTAATAGCCTAGTTTTCATTCCTACGTCTTGATATTAAGATAAGTAATTATTGAAACAATGGTAAGGCCCCTCGATATGCTAACAACAACCCGACAGCTAGTAGAACGAAGCCCATCGTAAGAATAAGAGTGTTCAGATTCACTTTCCCGGTTAACTTCGCACCATACCAACTACCAACCATAGCACCCGCTCCCATAAGGACTAAAACAGGATAGTCGACCTTTCCCTGACTAGCGTGCCCTATCCACCCTACTGCTCCCATAAAAAATCCGATAAAAAGATTAGATCCTGCAGCAATACGGGGATCGATTTTAAGAACCCTGACAAGGGCTGGTAAGCGTATGCTACCCAAGATAAGCCCAACGGCACCGCCCAGAAGCCCAACCCCCAACCCTATTCCGGCTTCTGCAGAAACCCGCCCACGAGTGAATAGCCCTGAAGATCCCTCTAATCCAGCCCCAAAAAGAGGAGAAGTTGATTGGCCGGATTTTACGCGATTTTGGTAGATAATGATGAATTCTACTCCCTGCCACAACACAAGTAATCCTGCGAGAAATAGGAGTATCCCTTCGTGTATTACACCACTGAGGAATCCTCCGGCAAAGGCCCCTGCAAAAGCAGGAATACCCATCACTATTACTATCCTCATGTCCACCCTACCTCCCCGCCAATGCTTTATCGCACCTGACAGAGAACTAAGACTGCTGACCATAATATTAGTTCCTCCCGCAATAGCAGCCGGTGTCCCTAAAAGCAGCAGTGCAGGTAAGCGAATCGTTCCCAAAGCGAGGCCAACAAATCCACCAAGTATTCCTACCAATAGAGATATAATAGTCAGTAGGAGAGCCTTCCAGACAAGATGGTCGGACGGAAGTCCAATATCTCCAAGGGTCAAAGCCATTAAATCTGAGAAAGTCTGTTCCATATAGCCTCTCTTTCCATGATTATGCGCTCTCGGAAAGCCAATGTCATTATAGGGGTGGTATAACTGTTACTAGTTCAAATGTATGATACCGAGGCACTTATTCCAGGACACCGGTGTAGGTAATGTCACCTATGGCATCGCTTCCAGCCAATTAGGAGAGAGAGAAAATGAGATCAATGCATATGGCAGATGCAGGGAAGGTACTATTGGAGATCAGACAGTTGCTTAATGATGCCAATATTATTTTTTTTCTGCGCCACGGAACCTGTCTTGGTGCTGTCAGAGACGGGGAGCTTATCCCTTGGGATGACGATATAGATATTGGTTCAATTATTGGCATGCATAATCTTGATGAGCCGTCCATTTTACAGGCCGTCGATGGGTTTAAGCGGGCAGGCTTTCAAGTCAAAGTATTGGAAACAGATTTCCATATTGGTGTAGAACTGTCAAAACTTGGCATACCTGTCGATTGGACCTGTTACAGGGTATTTGAAAAAAGTATTTTGCAGTACCCTGGCGTGAAAATTCCCGTTCAAATTTATGAGGATTTAAGTACCGTATCTTTATTAGATAACCCTTTTCTGGTGCCGAGTCCTCCAGAAGAATATTTAACACTCAAATATGGTCCCGATTGGAGAGTGCCAAAGAAAACAGGCTTTGAAGCCGATATCATCGATTCAATACCAGAATCTATAAACCTTGGAGTAAAATATTCTATTTTCACTAGGGTTTTGAAATTTTTATTTCCAAGTAAGTACTCTATCCGAATCACGGTCCTCTCTGCTGATTCTCAGCCTATTCCGATGATTGAAGTAGCCATTGCCGGCGTGAGTAGACAAACAACCGATCACGATGGATGTGTCCAATTTGATTTATCCCATGAAGACTATTATGCAGTAGATATCCGCATCGGCGAGAATAGAGAAATCTTATATGAAGAGGTTTTAAAACCAGGAGGAGATTATTTCTATATACAGGATCCCCACGAAATATATGGGCGAATTCATGTGCTAAAAGAAAAAGCCTAACCATCGTTTCGTTTTTATATATGAGTTGTGAAAAATGCACTTAGGGGAATAATAATGACAAGGGTTTATGTCGATATGGTAGCCGATCTATTTCATTATGGTCACGCTAACTTTCTTAAGAAAGCTCGACAGTTCGGTGATTATTTAATTGTCGGAATTCATTCTGACAAGGTTGTAAAAGAATATAAACGATCTCCAATAATGACCATGAAAGAACGTGTAGATACGGTATCTTCCTGCCGCCATGTGGATGAAGTCATACCTGATGCACCATTCATAGTTGATCAAGAATGGATAACCGCCCATCGTATAGATCTGGTTGTTCATGGTGACGACTTTTCAGGGGAGATGAAACAATTGTGCTATAAGATTCCAATCGACTTGGGAATTTTCCGGTTGGTGCCCTATACCTCAGATATTTCCACAACAGATATTATCAAAAGAATAGAAACACACATCCGTAACTGTTGATTTGTAGTTACCACCAATCTTGGCAACTACACACCAAGGTAGATATACTGCCCTATCACGATCAATTTTAGTGAAAATGGTGCTGTTTGCTTCTAATTTCCAATATTCACAACCTAAAGTAAAGATGCTATAAATTGTACCNAAGCCACTATTAAATTAGCTGAACTAATTCAACAGCACAAAGGCATAAAAAAATCATGACAGCTAAATCTACGATTTTTGAAGACAACGAAAGAGTACGAGTAACAGAATGGCATTTTAGCCCAGGTGAGGAAACAGGCTGGCACAGGCACGAACTCGATTACACAGTAGTACCACTNCTTACAGGCACTCTCACAATTGTAGACCGATCAGGAGCAGAGTCATTGAACGAGATAAAAACCGGAATTCCGTATTTCAGGTACTCCGGGGCTGAACACAATGTAATCAACCATTCTGAAATCGAAGTTGCTTTCATGGAAATTGAAATAAAGTGATCTTGGTTTTCAAAATTTCTTACAAAGACGCAGAGCCTTTGACCGGAGGCCGTTCGTTCTAAAAACTTTTTGCAAAATGAGGCGAAATTATGGCAGACCGAAAACCTTTAATCCACGTGATTGGGACAGGTGGAACCATCGCTGGAATTGGACCTGACAGGCTGGATTACACTCAGTATGCTGAACTCGGAAAGAAATTCAGCATAGAGCAATCATTGGACCGGATATCCGAAATTAATGCCCTAGCCGATATACAAAGTGAGGACATGATCAGCGTAGGTAGCCCAGCAATCGGCCCCAAGGAATGGCTCCAGCTAAGTAAACGGATCAACACNGTTTTAAACTCGACAAATGTTGATGGGGTTGTAGTAACACACGGGACTGCCACACTAGAGGAGACAGCCTATTTTCTCCATTTGACAGTAAAATCCAAAAAACCCGTCGTTATTACCGGGGCAATGCGGCCACCAACTGCATTTGGCACGGATGCAGATCTAAATCTCATAGACGCTGTCAGGGTTGCTGCGAGTCCTCATGCAACAGATAAAGGCGTTGTAACCGTACTTAACAATGAAATCCACTGCGCTAGAGACGTCTACAAAGCGAATACTCTACGTGTTGAAACATTCCGTGCCAACGAACTAGGATTCTTGGGTTACTCTGATTCGGATGGAGAGGTACTCTTCTATAGAAGTCCTCTCCGAAAACATACTTACGCAACTGATTTTGACGTCGAAACTCTCACAGAACTCCCGCGGGTAGACATAGTTTATGCCTACGCCGGCTCCGACAACCTGCTTATTGATGCAGTACGCCAAAATAAATCGGATGGTATGGTATTAACCGGTTTTGGGTCTGGAACTTTGCCTCCAATTATGCTGNAAACTGGAGCTGAAACCACNCAAGAAGGGATTCCTGTAGTTTTGGCATCAAGGTCTACTGCAGGCAGAATCGTCATTACACCACGCATCACCAAATTAGGGTTTCTGGTCGCCGATAACCTTCATCCACAAAAAGCCAGAATATTATTGATGTTAGGTTTAACAATAACCAAGGATCACGATATTTTGCAAGAAATGTTTATGGTTTATTAATAGTCATAACTTCAACCAAAACAGGAATCAATATGACACATAATATAAAAGATTATGGGGCCGGTACCTTGCCTGATCAGATACGATCACGGGTTTGCCGAGGCATCAATGGTCTTGATATCCATTACCTCGAGGCAGGTTTTGAAAACAAAAACAATCCACTTCTACTATTGCTCCATGGATTTCCGGAATTATCTTATAGCTGGAGAAAAATGATTCTACCTCTATCAAAATCTGGCTACCACGTAATAGCACCAGATCAAAGGGGCTTTGGCGCAACAACTGGATGGAACAATTCATACGTTTCGGATCTTTCTTCCTATTATCAAAACAATCTTGTACGAGACATGTTGGGTTTGGTTTCTGCACTAGGTTATGAAAAAGTCAAAAGTGTTATAGGTCACGATTCTGGTGCCGGTGTTGCGGGTTGGTCAGCTCTGATAAGGCCTGATATATACGAATCTGTTGTTATGATGAGTGCTCCTTTCACAGGCGCACCAAACATACCTTTAAACACCTTGAAAAGCCTGACTACAACCAAGGACCCGATAGTCGACATCGCTGCAGAATTAGCTAATCTTGAAAGGCCTAGAAAACACTACCAGGATTACTACCGGACCCCCGAGGCCAATTCTGACATTATGGATTCGGAAAAAGGATTACCAGATTTTATAAGAGCCTATTATCATCATAAAAGTGCCGATTGGAAGGAAAACAAGCCCTTCCCTCTAAGTTCTTGGACCGCGGAACAGTTGGCCAAAATGCCCACTTATTACATTATGGATTTAGAAGACACGATGCCAGAGGCCGTAGGAAAACATATGCCAACTTCTGAGGAAATAAATTCTTGCGCATGGTTAACCGAAGAGGAGCTGAAAGTCTACGTCTCAGAGTACGGACGAACCGGATTTCAGGGAGGTCTAAACTGGTACCGATCCGGGGGGAGTAGCGGGAATCGAGGGAACTTAGAACTTTTTTCAGGGATGAAAATAGAAAAACCTGCCCTGTTTGTCGCCGGTAGGCAAGATTGGGGAATATTCCAGAGGCCCGGTGCAATCGCTAAAATGAGAAATGAAGTGTGTACCAATATGGGTGAAATTCAATTGGTGGATAATGCTGGCCATTGGGTACAACAAGAGCAACCGGAAAGTGTACTTAAACTCCTCTTAGATTTTTTAGGTGAGATTGATTAACTTCCATCCTGGAACTACATCACTCCCACAACCTCACAACACAGGACAAAAATAATCAATCACCCTATCGAAGTGGAAATTGACAACCAGAACAATAAAAAGTAGTAAATTCGGATAGGGAGACAACCCTTTCCTCAACTGGTCTATTTGTACCAAACCCACGATAAACCATATTAATTTTTCAAAGCCTTTACACCTTCTTCTGCACCTTCAATCAGGAATCCAAGGTCCGAGTTATACATAATTACCTGCATTCCTTTTTCTTTCCATTCAATAAGTTTTTCTATATTCCCCATATGTATACCAGGTGCGACGCCGAGTTTTACTGAAATATCTATAACTTTTTGAATGGCATTAACCACAGTTGGGTGAGAGGTCTGGCCGGGTACTCCATACGATAGAGATAAATCCTCAGGTCCAACAAGAGCCACATCTATCCCAGTCACCGAAAGTATTTCTTCCAAATTTTCAATTGCGGCCTTTCTTTCTATTTGAGCAATAGCCACTGTATCTTGATTCTGAATTTCGATAAATTCAGCAAGATCTCCAAACCTGTAGTCAGAGTGCGGAGCATCGCCGGATANGCCTCTAATCCCTTGGGGTGGATACTTCATAAAACTAACTAAAGTTTCTGTGTCAGTGACATCCTCTACCCTTGGCAGCATTAAACCCATAGCTCCTGCATCAAGATACCCAGCAGCAAGNCTATAATCAAGGTTCCTAATTCGCACGAAGGGACAAATTTCTTCCAGTCGAGCAACTCTTAAAATTTCCCTAACACTTCCTTGATCGTATGGACTATGTTCACAATCAACCATAAAAAAATCGAATCCGGCTCGTTTAAAAATTTGGGCAGCTGTAGGATTCACCATCTCCTGAAGCATAGTGCCATATATCTTTTTACCTTTTTCCAGATCTCTTTTCATTTCGTTTCTAAACNTTTCTTTCCTCCNGATTCAAACTTCGTGAATAGATTCATATTAGATATAGTGTCTGATTATACGTATTAACTCATATCCTTTAGAATTTTATATATCATGAAGGTTAAAAAGGGGAATTAAATGAGCAGGGATTCTCTGTGGGAACAATTAGAAAACACTTTAAAAGATAAAATAACCGGTTTTAACGGAGTAGCAGGCTTAGCGGTAAAAAGTCTCACAGGTGAAAAAAGCATTTCTATTAATGGAGATGAAGTATTCCCCACAGCATCAACAATAAAGATACATGTATTGGCAAAGCTGTTTTCCTTGCAAGAAGAAGGCGAAATAGATTTGTCAGCAAGAATCCGGTTTACTCGGAACATGTACGGAGCTGGAAGTGGGGTAATTCATTTCCTTGAGAATGATCCTGAATTTACTGTTTTGGACGTTGCGATACTCATGATGCTTGCATCAGATAACACTGCTACCAACGCCTGCATAGATATTGCAGGAATGGAAGGAGTTAATGATTTAATTCGAGACATGGGATTGTCGAANACCAAACTCAGACGCAAGATGATGGACCCTGAGGCAATAAACAGNGGTGATGANAATGTTTCTACTCCGAACGAATTAATCACGATGATGGACCATTTGCATAACCAAAAACCTTCTCCTAAAGTGTCCGCCCAGGTCTTAAGAATTATGAGCAAACCAAAATCAGCTTATCTGAATAAGGCAATTGGATCTACGGTGGTGGTGGCAAATAAANCAGGGGGCATGGACAAAGTCCGAGGTGACACAGGCATCGTCTATTTACCAAATAACCCGTATGCGGTCTCTATTATGAGCAAGTTTTCCATGGTCGATTCAATAGCTCAGGAAGGCTTCCTTATTGACCTTGCTAGAACCATCCACAAGTTTATGACAATTATGGAAGAAACAAATGAATTTGGACTAGGGTTGCCAAAAACCCTACCGTTATAGAAAAAAATGGAAACAAGAGTATTAGGAAAATCTGATTTAAAAGTCTCCACGGTATGCTTTGGTGCCTGGCCAATAGGGGGAGGTATGGGAAATGTCGACCTAAAACAAGCTGTAGACACCATCCAAGCGGCAGTGGACCTAGGAATTACTTTTATCGATACTGCTGAGGGTTACCAAACTAGTGAGTCGGTCTTGGGGCAAGCCTTAAAAGGCAGACGAGATTCAGTGATTCTCGCTTCCAAGCTGTCAGGGCCAGATCATTCAGAAAAACACATTTATGAAGCGATAGAAAACAGTTTATCAGCTTTGAATATCGAATATATTGATCTATATCAGCTTCATACCCCACAGCCCAAATGGCCTATACAAAATACCATGGAAATCCTTATGGCCCTCAAGAACCAAGGCAAGATCCGGCATATAGGATTATCAAACTTCACGTCCGACCAAACGCAGGAAGCTATGGCATTTGGCACAATTATCAGCTCCCAGCCTCGTTACAACTTACTCTTCCGACAGGAAGACCTAACTTTGGAATTCTGTAGGCAAAATGAAATAGGTATTATTCCTCATTCAGTATTAGCCAAAGGTCTGTTGGGCGGGAGCTACAAACCTGGACATATATTCGCCAACGATGATGAAAGAAGATTGTTCAATTTCTTCCAGGGAGCTATGTTTGAAACTATTTATGAGGTGACCCAGCAATTAGAAAAATGGGCTAAAAGCCAGGGAAGGGATCTAATACAGTTGGCAATTGCATGGGTCTTGGCCAACTCTGCGGTAACCTCAGCTATTGTGGGTATGAAATCAGTTGCTCAAGTTGAAAATGCAGTCAAGGCTACAACCTGGAAACTTACTTCCCGCGATTTATCTGAAGTTGAAACCATCATTGGAAATTTACGACCTGAGTGGGTTAAAGACCAAACACCAGAGGATATACCCTATAAATACGGGACCTATTAAAAAACCTAAAATCAGCTAAACTATCGGCCATTTTTGAGGGAAGGACACCTCATTCCGCTTCATCATATCCGTTCCAATATCCTGCACCTCTCGTATTAGCTTTTCGGTGTCAACAAAATTAGGAACATAATCTTCTATCACTACATTCCCATCTACTATGACAGTTTTCACACTTCTACCATCCGCACTATAGACAAGACTATTCACAGGGTTAAAAAGTGACTGCCACTCGGGACGTAGGGTGTCATACATAACTATATCCGCCTTTTTCCCAACTTCCAAGGACCCTATTTCCGAATCTAAACCTAAAGCCTTTGCGCCATCTATAGTCGCTAATTCCAAAGCTTTTTCAGGTGGTATTTGGGTTGTATCCCCGGTGGCATCCTTTATGAGTACTGCAGCCAAATACATTGACCGATTAGTCTCTAGAAGATTGGAATTGTTTCCAGCATCTGTACCTAGCCCAACTCGCACGTTGGCTTCTAACAAGCCAGATAGAGGAAAATTTTTACCATAACCGCCTCCGTTTTTTACCACGTTGGTAGGACAAGTAATTACAGCTGTACCTGTAGACGCTAGAGAAGCAATTTCCTTATCCGACAAACCGACGCAATGTGCCAATGTTACATTTGAGCCAACGAATCCGTATTCCTCTAATGCAAGTATGGGAGATTCCTTAGACCCATCCGGTTTGAACCTACCTGCGTTGTTAATATGGAGAGTGCTGCCAACTTCCAATTGATCTGACAGAAGTTTTAGATCCTTTAGCAAGGGCCCANCAACATATTCAGGTGAAAATGGCATTGCCCAGGCATGTAGTTTCCCTTCTAGGGCACCGTTATATTGCCTGATAAAAGATTCCGTGGTCTGTAATGCTTCATCATGGGAGTAGACATTCATTCGATATGGGTTTTCCCGATCAGTGACTTGAATCCCAGTGACAAGCCTAACTCCAGTTTGTTCGTACGCTTCCATACATAAATCAACGTGCTTAGTACTGCCGGGNTCCACGATAGTAGTTGTGCCATAACTCAGAAGTTCCGTTATAGCTAAGAGAGAGGTTAAAAACTCCTCCTTTGACGACATCGAATCTTGAAGACGAAACACATTAACAAGATAGTCGTTTCCCAGATCATCTGGAAATATACCACGCGTAGCATGTGCATAGCTTATGTGGCAATGACCATTGATAAATCCGGGAGTGACAACCATATCTTTGGCATTAATCACTTTGTTTATTTTTAACTGTGATGTGTCAATTGTTTTATCTACGGCTGCGATACGATCATTTTCCACCAATATGCTGCCGTCTTTGATTATGCGCCTTTCGCCATCCATAGTAATAACGTATGTAGCGTTATGAAGGAGAATCCGATTATCAGCCATCACTACCTTCCACCTGATGTGTTAATGATTTAGTCACTCTAAGTGAACCGACTTACTATTTGCTCATCTATCATCTGCAGAGTGTCTGTATCTCCTGTTTCTATCCCTCCAAACATAATTTCTTCAACCCCTTCTTTCNCAAACTCTTCAATCCGCTCAATTACATAATTCAAATTACCGGCAACAGACCCACTTTGTTCTGCTCCAACCAATTCACCCCCGTAATTTCCGTGAGTGGGGTCGGATGAACGATAACCTAATTTCACAATGAAATCTTTTGCTTCTTTTTCATCATCTGTGATTTTTATTGGCATAAGTAATGTTTTCTTAATCTCATCCAAATTCCGGCCTACCTTCTCACAATGTTTTTCCAAAACCTCGATTTTATGTTTATATAAATCCATAGACATACCCCTTCCTGACCATCCATCCAAATTGAAGACATCTCCATATTTAGCTAGAGTCAGCAAGGTTCTTTTTTCTCCGGTGCCTCCGACTAATATTGGTATGTGTGGAATTTGATAGCATCCCGGAGACATTGGAGCTTGATCCAATTGATAATACTCCCCCTCGTAATTAACCGGTTCATTCGATTTAAATAATAATCTAATTAGCTCACAGGCTTCCTCGAACCTATCTGATCGCTCCTTCATCGAAGGAAACGGCCACCCATATGCCAGATGTTCTCTTTCATACCAAGAGGCCCCTAAGGATAGGGTGAACCTACCTTCGGAGGCTTGATCCAACGTGGTAGCCATTTTGGCCACTAGCCCAGGATTTCTGTAAGAGTTACCCAAAACTAAATGACCTAGCCTTAATCTTTTAGTCATTCCAGCCGCTACTGCCAAAATAGTGAATCCTTCAAAAGCCGGTTCATTTTCTGCTTCGAACTGATTGGTTTTTGAACTCAAGGCATGCGGGGGCAAAAAATGATCGGCAAACCATAAACTACTCCATTGTCCATCTTCCATAGCTAAAATGGTTTTAGAAATAGCTGACCAATCAGTTTCGTAACAATTAACTTGTACTCCAAATTCCATTTAAATTTCCTTGATATATATGTTTCTATAATTCTCTTACATACAATGGGATAACCTCTTAGATTTACCAATCCTAACCCACTTCGGGCATATTTTATGGGTTAAGCCCCTCCATCCAATAAAGCAATCAGAACAACTTTTTTCAGATTCTCAAACAGAATTCAAAATCATTTTAAGCTCCTAGTTTGTTAAGGAGGAATCTAATTTATTACAATCACAATCTAATACAGCAGATTCCATTTGGAGGCTTACATGACCAACGCATTGATAGAAATCAGAAGAGTGCCGTTACCTGGAAAGGAATTCATACTAGCAGAAGGNGTCAAAAANTCTTTGGAGGCCACCGGCAAATCCGGACTTGTAACTGCTACCAGTGCATCTTCCCACCTTCAAACCCGAGACATTACAACTGCTATTACAGGTCTGACACTAAGTGAAATAACTGAGATCGAAACGGCTGTGTCAAACTCTCCAGAAGGACAGGCTAGACTAATGGCCCTTGAAGAGCTATGTAGCAAAGTCACCTACCAGACACTGGTTATATTAGCNGCTCCGGAAAATACTTCATTAGATAGAGCACAATACATCAACCGTAGATATATGAAAGCCAAAAGAGGCCAATCCCAACTTTTGATAGAAGCATTACTGCAATGGAGAGATAAATTTGAAAAAAAACCAATGGTGACTCGACCTTTAGCATCTGACTTAGATATCGTAAGGCTCACCACTCCTCTAGAAACTCTGGAAGAACTCGCGGACACTATCTCGACGATAAACACAAATCCTGANCATAAGAAAAACAGGGATGCGGTGAGTGACCTCACAGTNAGTGGATTCCAGACTAACAATAGAATCCTCCACAGAATTTAGTCANCCTTTGATTTAATTAAANAAANAANTGCGNGAGAGGTGCATTATGGAAAGGCTCNCTGGTAAGGTAGCGGTGATAACAGGCGGTGCAGGAGGTATTGGTAAAGCAGCAGCAAAACTTTTTGTAGAAGAGTCGGCTCATGTAGTTTTGGTCGACCTGAGTGAATCTGCCCTGAAGAATGTGNTTCAAGACATCGGAGATGAAAANGTAAGCTATGTTGTCGGTGATACAACAGACCCGGTTCAAGTACAACAGTTTGTAAATGCTACNGTNGAACGTCACGGTGGCATCGACGTATTTATCGCAAACGCCGGAATCGAAGGAGANGTGAACTCGATAATCGATACTCCCGTNGATATGTTTGACAAAGTAATGTCAGTAAACGTTAAAGGAGTATGGCTAGGTTTAAAGTACGTCATGCCTGTAATGCGGGAAAGGGGTGGTGGGAGCATTGTAATTACATCATCTACTGCTGGGGTTAGAGGCTCAGCAGGAATGGCACCTTACTCTGCTAGTAAACATGCAGTAATAGGGCTGATGCGGACGGCAGCAATGGAAGGTTCCTCTATGGGTATTCGCGTCAATACAGTTAATCCGGCCCCGATACAAACCCGGATGATGAGATCNATAGAAGAACAGAGAGTATCTGAAGGAAAACAGGGCTTCAGTACAATCCAAGAGGCACAGAAAGCTGTTGCTGCAGGTAATCCATTGAGGCGATATGGAGAACCAGAAGAAGTTGGTAAGCTAATGATGTTTCTCGCGAGTGATGAAAGCAGCTTCTGCAATGGTGGAGTATACATGGTAGATGGAGGTACGACAGCCGGACAAAACTCATTTGGAAGATAGTTTGTTCNTAGTCCATAACTGATTTGATAAACAAAATAATACAGTCCCCTGTCATGAAGTTACGAGACTTCAGGCTNTTAGCTGTCTCAACTTTCTTCGAAAACGTTACCCGTGGTGAAAACGTTGTNCTCGGTTGGGTAATTCTCGAACTAACTGACTCTCCATTCATGGTGGGTTTGGCCATGGGTATCCGACATGCACCTGCCTTCTTTCTAGGTATAACAGCTGGCACTATTTCAGACCTAATNGATAGAAGAACACTCATAAGGGTGCTCATGGCAACAGCTGCACTAGTAGCATTCCTGATGGGCCTTTTATTGGCTTCCGGTAAAGCAGATTTATGGCATTTATTGTTAATACCGGCGATCGGTGGAACGATCCATATGATGCTGAACACTATCAACCGGAGTTTTGTTTTTGACTTGGTNGGTCANGAAAATGGATTATTNGGNATGTCTTATCTNGGNCTGGCNATGCGCNGTGGNGGGATGGTTGGGGCATTAGTGGTCGGTTTTGCTCTTGGAAAATGGGGGCCGGAAGCTGGATTTTTTGTTATCTCTGTCGGTTGCGGGTTTGCCTTCTTTTTCTTTGCCTTAATCCGATCACCTGGAGGTTCAGCCCCCTCAAGGAAAGGTAGTCTAGCAAACGGTTTTTCTGAATTCTGGGAAGAATTAAAACGTAACCGTACTTTATCTGCCTTAGTTTTGATAGTAATGTCTGTGGAGCTACTTGGATTTACCTCAACCGCTTTAATGCCCAGCATCGCCCGAGACATCTGGGATATGGGCCCGGAGGGATTAGGGGTTCTAGATGCATTCAGTTCGGCCGGAGGAATAATAGCAATCGCTCTCATCTCGATATTTGGGCAGACTGACCGGCAAGGAGTTCGATTTATAATTGTTTTGCATGTATTTGGTATAGCCCTTCTCCTTCTAGGCCTGGCACCTTCAGTTCATATAGCCATTTTGGCAATCGTTGTAATGAGCGGAATGATGGCTCTCTCAGATTTATTTTCTCAAACATTGCTACAAAGATTAGTTCCTAATGATTTGAGAGGAAGGGTTATGGGGGCCTGGACAACAGCCGTTGGAACTGGTCCTCTAGGAAACTTAGAAATCGGGGCTTTGGCTTCCATACTGGGAATAACCACCGCGCTTTCCTTGCATGGCGGAGCATTAATCCTATTGGCAATAATCACCTTCGTGAGCTTTAAAAAACTCCGGGAAATATAAACCCTCTTATGAATCTCACACTGTAGACATGTATTATGCAGAAAACGAAGATTATACAAGTGAGTGTTTGATCAAAAAAACTACCCTCGATCATGACCGTGGAGTATATGATGAATATTAAGAAGATTAGATCCGTACAAGTAGATATACCTAAATCCCCCCCCACATCAAAGCCCAGAAGACCAAATTGGAACAATACATCCTCCCGGGCTCTTCCGATAAATAAATACCCGGAATTCACAACTGCGCATGGCAAGATGCCCGGAGCTAATACCAACGAAAGTATTTGGATCCAGGTTATCGCCGAAGACGGGACTTGGGGACTCGGGCA
>PAON01000036.1:0-20885 GCA_002708495.1 Dehalococcoidia bacterium
AACAGTGGAACATTTTACAAAACCAAATGAGGATTTCCAGCTTCTAAACGATCTAGTCAGACCAGGTGGTCTGATTGGAATTATGACAGCNATTTTGTATGAAGGAATTAATTTTGAGGACTGGTACTATAGGCTGGATCCTACACATGTAAGTTTTTACAGNCCCAGGACTATGGAGTTTGTTGCTGACCAATGGAACCTAGAATCGTTATCACCATCAGAGAATATATATATATTTCGAAAGCCAGTACGATAGTTTGCATCTAATATGACGACAAATCTGCCAACCTTACTTGTTGATATTAAGCCAGGTGTTATAGACCTTGGCTGGGGACATCCTTCATCACGCCTGCATCCTTTCAATGAAGTAAGTGAAGCTTCATCTAGGATGTTTTCAAAGGGTGATAACTCTGCTTTACAGTATGGTGCAACTCAGGGGTATGGACCCTTTTTAGAAAGTCTTGCCTCATTTTTGTCAGATCAGGAGGCATATCTTCCTGATGTGGATCCCCACAATTTGTTTCTTACTGCCGGGGCCTCGCAAGCTCTGGATTTGGCCGCCACTATGTATGCGGACTCCGGGGATACGGTCATAGTCGAGGAGCCCACCTATTTCGTAATCGAAAAAATTTTCCGAGAGCACTCTCTTAATATTGTTGGGATTCCCACTGACGAAGATGGGATGGATACAGAAGCTTTACAAGAGGTTTTAGAAAAGGGCCTAACCCCTAAATTTTTGTACACGATTCCCACTTTTCAAAACCCGACCGCGTCTTCCTTGACTGAACAAAGAAGGGAACATCTAGTTGCGTTGGCTAACCAATATAATTTTCAAATATTTGCCGACGAAGTTTATCAACTCATTTATTTTCATCAAAAACCTCCTAGACCTATGATGTACTTTGATTCAGGGAATCGAGTCATATCCTTTGGGTCATTTTCCAAAATTTTAGCGCCAGGATTAAGAACGGGCTGGATNCACGCATCTAGAGAAGTCGTAGGTAAATTGTCGGATGCCGCACTCACCTTTAGTGGCGGTGGGTTCAATCACTACGCCTCTGCATTGATCAAAGAGGTGATAGATTTGGGCCACTTGAAATCGAATGTTGAAAAACTGAAGGCCGAATATCTTTCCAGAGCGCTGGTAATGGATAAAAGTTTACAGGAGTACTTTGGTACATCCGTTTCATATTCCTTTCCGAAGGGGGGGTATTATTTTTGGTTAAAATTTCCATCAGGGTTTGATTCAGATTCCTTCCTGCAATTGGCAGAAGAACATGGGGTTTCCTTCAGACCCGGAAATGCTTTTTCTGAATCAGGTAAGTTCGGCAGGTATCTTAGGCTGACTTACACTCTTTTTGAGTCGGATGAAATCTGTGAGGGTGTGAAGCGGTTGGCAAAGGCCTACAAAAAGACCTAATTTATCTTCATCCATGCATTTGGTTCTGTTTTTCTACGAAAAATATTAGGATGGATGATCTCGCTGAGAATTTCAATTCCATCTATAATTCTTGGGCCCGGCCTACTGAAATATGCGGACCCATCTACTGCATATATTTCACCGTCATATTTTTTCCAAAATTCGGATTCGCTCAGTAAATGGAATTCCTCTACTGTTCTTTTCAAATCGAACCCACAAACCATTAGCACTATTATTTCTGGTGAAGATGCCAAAGCTTGATCCCATGTGATCTCCATGGAGGGTGCTTCCTGATCTCCTAAAGCTGGAGTGCCGCCTGCAATTTCAATCATCTCTGGGACCCAGTGGCCTCCAATAAATGGAGGTTCTAACCATTCCAATCCTAATACTCTTGGTTTTCTAGCAGAGTCGGAACATTTTGACTTTACGGCATCGATCCTTCCATGAGCTTCACTCACAAGGGTCTTGGCATTTGGTTCGGTATTAGTGTGTTTTCCTATTCGGACTATGGAATCCAAGATACCCTCAATACTGGAGGGTTCAAAGGAGAGCACTGTTTGGTTTCCGCTTAATGTCCTGACACTTTCCTTTACCTGACTGTAGGAAACAGCGCAAACTTCGCAAAGCTCTTGGGTTAATATTAGATCAGGATTGGTAGACTCTAGGGATTTGTTGTCTATCGCGTAAATACCTGAACCAGAATGAAGAGCTTCAGATATATGCCTATTTATTTCTTGAGAGTTGCTCCCTGAATGGTCTATAAGACTCTTGGTCACTACTTGAATTTCGCTAATGTCTTGAGGGTAATCGCATTCATGAGTTATGCCGACTAGATTTTCCTTCAAACCAAGCGCACAAACAATCTCTGTGGTGCTAGGAAGTAGAGAACAGATTCGCATTGTAGTCGTCACTTGGACCTCACTTTAAAGGAAATAGGTCAATGGGGTTAACTTTTTCTCCAGCTTGGATATACTACCACTGCAATTTATAGCAGATTTTCGGTCTCTACAAACAATTAATTAGGTGGAGGGATGCCTTGTCTGAAGATTTTTCTACATACGTAACCGTTGAACAAATTATCCAGAGAGCTAGAAAGAATTTGGCCCAAGGACCTTGGGACTATTTAGCGGGGGCTTCTGAATCTGAGACTACTATGAGGCGAAATAGGCTGGCCTTTGATAAGGTAGCCTTCCGACCAAGGGTTCTGGCGGATGTTTCTAGTGTTAACCCTTCCACGACCTTCATAGGTCATAAAATACGGATACCGGTCTTACTGGCTCCTATTGGGTCACTTCAGGTTTTCATTCCGGAAGGCGGGGCGGCTGCCACTGCGGCAGCGGGTGAATTTGGCACCATGCATGTGGTTAGTTCTGTAACTCAACCATCCCTTGAAGAGACCTCTGCTACCACTGATTTCCCCAAGTCATATCAGCTTTATATCCATGGGGACTGGGAATGGACTAAAGAGATGATTTCTAGGGCGAAGTCGGCCGACTATAAAGGGTTTTGTATCACTGTAGATACTGCAAATTATAGTCGTAGAGAAAGACCGATGCTTAGCGGATGGACCCCGGTTTCAAGAAGAAACCCTGTGGACCCNAAATGGCAAGCTTCGGTTACATGGGACAGTATCGATAAGATAAAGTCAGAGGCAGGATTACCTTTCATGCTAAAGGGCATAGCAACTGCAGAAGATGCCAAAATAGCGATAGAACACGGAGTGGATGTGGTGTGGATTTCCAATCACGGAGGTAGGCAACTTGACCATGGTCAGGGAACTATGGAAATGCTCCCTGAGATAGTTGAGGCAGTTGATGGTAAAGCTGAGATTGTGTTGGATGGTGGAGTGCAGAGAGGTTCCGATGTTGTGAAAGCGGTGGCTATGGGAGCTACAGCTGTGGCAATCGGTAAGATGCAAGGATGGGGGCTAGCTGCTGGAGGTGTTCCAGGTATGGTGAGGGTGCTTGAAATACTGGAAGAAGAGATAAGAATCGCCATGGGATTAATGGGTGTCACAGCGATGGATCAACTCAACCCAAATTATGTTTGTCCTGCCGACTTGGTNACTATGCCCCATGAAATGAGTTCATGGGTGAATATGCCTGTTGATAGAATCCCATAGGGGATTCAGGGATTTTTAGACTCTCCTGCCAGAATCGTTTTTAAATTGTTCGCGAAAGCACCTTTGGCNAGTACCGGATCGCATCCCAGTGAACGGGCAATCTCCATAGAATTTGCGTCTTCGTGCGGTCCGTAGGCTATCATTTTGGGATTCAAATCTTCATTTTCTTGAAACATTTGTAACGCCTTTGACCAGAAATCTTGGTCATATTCTAGGTCTGCAACTACGAAATCAATGTCAGATTCTTCGATCAATTTGTTTAATCGATCAAGATCAGAAACCCTTATTACAGAAACACCTGAACCGGCGGCCATTTGAATTCTGGGAAGAAACATCAGATTGTTTGATAACAAGAGTAATGTTGTCACTTTTTACCTTTCGTATTAATTAATTTAAGCGTATTTTAATACGAGTCATATCATTTTATGTAAGTAGGCTATCAATTGGGGTGATTAGATATGTTATTAAAGATACAGGCTTCGGACGAACCAGGATCTATTTTAGGGGCAATTTTTAACCATTTTCCGGCAGCTTCTGACGGTAAATGGAATATATTAATTGGATTTGAGGCCTTTTTGGCTGTCCTGATCAGCTCTGTCATAGCTATGTCTTTTGCTATCCCTCAGGCTGGATTAGCTTCAATTGCACTAGCGTGTGCAGCTATAGTTCCCCGTGTTAACCAGATACAGAGAGTAAATCGGGACCGTATATGGGATTTGGGAATGAGCGGATGGGAGGCTAATCGAAAAAGTATTATTTCGGTAACGATATTATTTATCGGAATGGTGCTAGCCTACGCCGTGGTCGGACTTGTTTTACCTCAAGCCACTCTCCAGGAACAATACACTTTTATTATGGACAGGGGTACAGCCTATACCAGTACTGACTTGTCCCCAGAAAGATTTGCTCACGGGATGACTTTCTTGCGAATCAATACCTATGTGTTGATCGTCTTTTTTATTTTCGCTTTTATATATAGAGGCCTTGGAACTAGTATGGCGCTGGGTTGGAATGCCGGTGTTTGGGCTATAACTCTAGTAACAGCAGTTAAAGTGAATATGGCAGCAGCGGCCAGCCCTATATTGTTGGCTCTTATCGCGACGGTTGCTTTAAGCCCACATGTTCTTCTTGAAGGCCTTGCTTACCTGTGTGGTTCTCTAGCAGCTATTTTCTTCTCCAGGGGAGTCACTTTATATAAACCGACGGATTCAAGATTTTTTAAGGTTCTAAATGCTGTAGTTGTCCTGGCGGTTGTATCTTTTGGTATGGTTATTTTGGCAGCAGTGGTTGAACACTTCTGGGCGCCCTTTATGCTGGGTTTCCTTTAGAAACTGATCTGGATTAAACTGTTCATAATTTGCAGCCTGTGCTGTTAAAATGAGAGCGGCCTCATTTTCTGATGGGGGAGTTACATATAGTTAGTATCGGGGATATCTTATGAAGAATGTCTTTGTTCAGATGCAGAATCTCTATTCCGACAGGAAAGGAATTACCGGCCTTGAAACAGCGATCATATTAATCGCCTTTATCGTGGTTGCGGCTGTCTTTGCTTTCACTGTTATGACTACCGGACTATTCAGTACTGAGAAGGCTAAAACTACGGCTCAGGCCGGCATCGCGGAGGCAAGTTCTACTTTTGCTCCCAAAGGGGCAGTGATAGCTGCTGCCAATGGGGCAAAAAACGCAGTGGAATCGATCACGTTCCAAATTACCACTGCAAGTGGTTCGACTGGAACCTCAATTGCAAAATCCAAGATCGCGCTGATCTATTCCGATGATAATCAGAGAGATTCCACCAGTGCGAATATAACTGCCAGAGGAACTGATGATGGGATATTGAAAGCTGTGGTTATAAATAAGATTGTCGGCGACGGCGCCTCTCCAGATCTATTGCAGCAAGGTGATGTCGCGGAAATTATTGTTACTCTTAACACTACTACCGCGGCCAAAGCCACAAAACTTGATAAAAACCAGATTTTCAGGCTCGAATTAATTCCCCAGCAAGGTGGATCCTTAATTATTTCAAGAAAGACTCCACCTGAGTTAATGAAAGTGATGAATCTGGAATAATTGGTGACAATATGACAACATCTAATTCACAGTTAGAGCAGAGAATTCAGGCTTTAGAAGATGAAGTCAATATTTTAAAAACTGAAATTCGTCAAATATTAATTGATATGCGTGATACTTGGCTTCGAAAGTCAGATGTACTGTCATCTTCACGAGAGATAGTTCAAGCGGCAACACCAACTCTAGCTCCGACACCTCAAACAGCTAGCCCAGCTGTAAACGGGGCACCTCGTGCATATTTCGGCTCTGAAGCGGCATTGGATTTGTCAGCTAACCAAAACAACAAAGGTACTCTAAATGATTTGCTCGGGTGGATGGGAGAAGCCAAGGAGAAAGGCCTTACTGCGGCTAGATTGTTCCCTATCCTAGAGGCATATGAAAATTCAGCCATGATAAGCCCTTTGATGTCAAAATTTATTCTGAAAAACATGTCAATGCTTGACGAAATGTATTCAAACAATGACCCGATGTCGCCGGCTGTTTATTCTCAGGTCGTATCGGAACTTCATAAGCTCGTCTGTATCTCCATAGAGGCCTCATAGATATATACCTGGCTTTTCTAGACTTTGATTTAAAGGGAAAATAGATTGGATAAGGTCATAGTTACAGCTCTGTTGGTAATAGCAGGTGTCACTGCGGCTGGATTGATGATGACTACCCTGACCCCAATAATTGGGAGTAGTAGCCAATCCGTAGTTGAGTCGCAAAAAGATCTTTCTCAGCGGATACAAACCGATTTTGATATCACGGCTGTTCACGCTGATAGCGAGGTTTTGGTAAGGGCGTGGATAAAAAATGTTGGCGGAGCCAATATTAGCTTTCTTGAACAATCAGATGTGTTTGTGTCCTCAACTGATAAACAGCAGTTTGTGTTCCTATGTTACGAAGACCCAATAAGCTGTACGGAAAACAAATGGTCCGCTTTTGAAAAGGATGGGGTGACCAAAAAGACTGGGTATTGGACCGAGGGAGAAACAATTCAATTAACCCTTACTCTTAAGGACGAGGCCATTAGCAAGTTAGTTCAGAGTACTAGAACATACAATTTCGAATTTGCTACATCAAACGGTGTTAAATCTGCCTACCAGTTCAAATACGGCCAATAGAGGTCTAGCTAGATGGACCGGATCCTAATTTGATATGGGAACAAGTATTTCTGCATTATTGATAATTTCCGTACTCCTAACAGCGGTTGTCGTCATGTTTAAGGCCAACCAAATAGGGGCTGAACTGCTAGCGGTAGCCAACAAAAGTACAGCGGAGATAATTGCAGATAGAGTTAGCACAAAGATAGAAATTTCCAGTACACAAAATTTCAAGGACAGTTATGAAGAAGAGGAAAAACATCATCTCCAAGACAGTGAAGGATGTCGCCCGTTATTGCCAGGTATCCCGCGGAGTGGAGATATCACAACTACCAATTCCTTGGATTGTTACTGGTTCCAGGCCGATTCTCAAGCAAAAGCGACTTTGACTGTAGACAAAGTAATTGGAAGTCCTGTTCCTCTTGCCTACCGCACCGGGACAAATACCAAGATTTCTATTGACTATTTTGCACCGGGTGAAGTGATTACGACGACTAATGCATCTTCTAAATTCAAGGATTTATCTAACACGACTTTACAAGGACAATTAATTGATTTTGTATCTGAATCGTCTACGGAGGCCTCTCCTCATAGGATAAAAATGTGGAGTTATGCCGGCGAGGTTTCGGGTAATTGGGGAGGATATCAAATTTTATTAACAGTTGAAGGGATTCCAGCAGTGGACTTGTCTACTGTCGCGTGTGTTACTGAGTTCAAAATAAAAAACTCTGGTGGAACCGCTTTTACTGCAACTCAAATGGAAGAGAAATTGGATGCCTTCATTGTACTGAATACAGTAGCCGGCGCCACTGATATGAAGGTGCCAGTCAAAGGAAGTGCGCCTTTACAATCCAACCAATGGACCTACTCCATAAGCGATGATAATTATCAGGTTGGGGTATTCAACCCAGGTGAGACCATTACCATGACGATAAATCTAAACGGTGAACTTCAAGTCGCCGGAACATTGCTGGTTACATTACCAAATGGAGTAGGCACTTCACACTTTTTTCCCTCTATCTGCACCATGTAACAACAATTCCAAACACTGTAGTATTGTGAGAAAATTAATAGGTCTTGATTCTGAAAAAATATGGAAGGATTCTAGGGCGGTCATATGACTACAGAAGAAGCATCTGTCATAACAACTGGGAGTACTGAAATAGATAGAAGACTGGGTGGAGGTATTCCCTACAACACGGTCATGCTTATCGAAGGTCAAGACGCTTCTGGCAAAAGCACCTTTGCCCAACAGCTGCTTTGGGGCACCTTGAACAGTGGCCATAAGGCTACGATATATACCACCGAACAAAACGTGCATGCCCTATTAAGACAGATGGAAAGCTTAGGTCAGGATGCAACCGACTACTTTTTGTTAAATGACTTACAAATTTTTCCTTTAACCTCAACAGCGGGAAGCGAAGATCCAGATTTATTTTTCAAATTGCTTTCCGACCACATAAGACAGCAAGATTCATCGAGAATGATAGTTATTGATTCGCTCACGACGTTTGTTTCCAGGGCCGGGGGAGAGCAGATCCAGGATTTTTTTAATGAAATGAANNATGTGTGTGAGAAAGGCCAAGTTATAGCATGTACAGTCCACGAAAACGCTTTTGATGAGGATTTTCTTTTGAGGGTAAGNTCAATTTGTGACGCTTATTTAAGGTTGCAGGTCAGGGCATCAGGAACTAGCTTAGTTAAAACTATGGAAGTTGCAAAAATTCGGGGCGCTGATATGCGAACCGGTAATATTTTAGGTTTTGAAGTTGAACCTGGAATGGGAATTCGTATAGTTCCTGTTTCAAGAGCCAAGGCATAGGTCGAGGCACTAAATGGCGTTTAGCCTCAAAAACCTCAAAGTAATCGTCAAAATGGGAAAGGGTGGTGGTGTCGAGCACAAAAACGGTGCTGTGAATGGCAATNCTGTTTCCCTGCAAGATGGAATTAAGGGATTTCTAAAAAACACCGGAATTGGTCATTCCTCTGAGTTTGTTCTAGATCAAAAACTGCTTGCGAGGCTGCCGTCTGATTTTAGAGACCAAACAGAACAATTTAGGCATCTTGGAGCCTACGTTTCGAAGCTTCCCATAGACGATATCGGAATACCTGAATATCTGGGGTTTGTAAGCAGAGGGTCGGATACTCAAAAGAAACGTAATTTACTTTATCCAGTTGGTGGCGGGGTATTTATTCATGTGGTTCATGATCCAGAGGATACCCGGGATTATTATCTTGCCGTTGAGCCCTCTCTTGCCCCAGGGGTAGAAGAAATAGTCAATGATATAGACGTTCAATTGATGGACTATATTGATGAGCTGCGTTCTGCTGACGGAGCCGAAGGGCGCCTTGATGTTATTTTGAACGCCGTAGATGAAATCTGTGGTAGAGCCGATGGGTCTTCCAAGAAGGTTTCAAAACCAATTGATTTGACGGACGACCAATTTGAGGCGATCAAATATTTAATGCGTAGAGAGAAAGCTGGAATGGGTGTTATGGACCCGTTAGTAGAGGATCCTTATATTGAAGACATAAGCTGTAGCGGTGTAGGGCCGCTATACATAGAGCACAAAGTGTTTGGGGGCTTGAAAGCCAATATTGAATTTTCTGATTCTGAGGAATTGGATCAATATGTGATACAGCTTTCAGAGAAGATTGGAAGGCCCGTTACAATCCGGGAACCTATTGTAGATGCGACCCTGCCAGACGGCTCGAGAATAAATATTGTCTACGGAGGTGATGTTTCTCGTCGGGGTAGTAATTTTACTATTAGAAAGTTTAGTGCAACCCCGCTTAGCATTTTAGATCTTATTAAATTTGGAACCCTAACATATGANATGGCAGCTTATATCTCCTTGATGCTGAGCGAGGGGATGAACACTTTCGTGTCAGGTGAGACCGCTTCAGGTAAAACGACAATTCTCAATGCNATAAGCNCATTTATACCGCCAAATGCCAAAATAGTGAGCATTGAGGATACTCCTGAACTACAGGTCCCACATCCAAATTGGATAAGAGAAGTTACAAGGGGAGGTGGTGAAAATAGTGCCTCGATTACCATGTTTGATTTACTTGTCGCAGCCTTGAGACAGAGACCTGAAGAGATCGTTATCGGTGAGATCAGGGGTGCTGAAGGGGCCATAGCCTTTCAGGCGATGCAAACCGGACACGCTTGCATGGCTACATTTCACGCNGCTTCTGTAGAAAAATTAATTCAAAGACTGACTGGAAACCCTATCAATGTTCCGAAGACTTATATCGATAACTTAAACATGGTAGTGATTATGAGTGCGGTTAGGCTTCCTGATGGCAGCCCGGGTAGAAGGTGTCTCAGCATAAGTGAAATTATCGAATATGATCCTGAGAGTAACTCTTTCGGGTTCATCGAAGTCTTTAAATGGAATCCTGCGACTGATGAATTCGAATTTCCTGGTTATATGAATACTCATCTTCTAGAGCAGGTGGTAGCATCTCGTAGGGGACTCCCCCCCGACGAATACCGAAACATATACGGCGAACTTGAGAGAAGAGCAGAAGTTTTAAAACGNCTTTCAGATAGGAACACGACAAATTTTTATGANCTCCACAACGTCCTCGCGCAAGCAAATAGAGAAGGTCTCTTCTGATAACCAAGTAATCGGGTTTGACCTATTCTCTCAACTAACTTACATGGCGATACTATCTCGAGGTGGTGTCACAAGAGATCGTTTGCTTGAATATTGTGGGAGGCAAAGGTATTTAACTTCCGTATTTTTTGAGTACATTAATCTGATGGCTCGCTCAATGGGGATGGAATACACAAGGGCTTTCCAGACGGTAGCCCAGAGGGCAAAAGCCCCCAGGGTCAAGAGTTTGCTCCTACGATTTTCAGCGTCTATTTCATCTGGTAGTTCAGAGTCTGATTTTGTTCTTCAAGAGGCGAAGGCTGAAGCTCAACATTACAGTAATGACTATGATCGAAACGTAGAAAACCTTCGTAAATGGACGGACGCCTATGCAGCGATACTAGTAGCTGTAACTCTTATTATGGTTGTTTCTCAAGTTTCTAGCTTATTGGGGTCTACCAGTGCATCTTTCATTTATCTAATGCTGTTTACATTGGGTGGTGTCACATCAGTCGGGGTGTATTTGATTTACAAAGTAGCCCCATATGAAACTATTACATACGATCCCGTTTCAGGAACAACCCCGGATCGGAAAATGGCTAAGTTTTTATTCATAACCTGTGGCCCTGCCGGGTTTGGATTAGGTGTCATGGGTTTTTTTATGTTGTTAGAAACGGGCGTTAGTTCCGTCACAGCATCAAGTTCAATATTTGGGTTGACAGGAATAAGTTTGCTACCGTCAGCTTTTCTTGCGATGCGAGACGCTACAAGAGTTTCTAACATTGATCAGGAGCTTCCCGTTTTCTTGAGAGCCATCGGAAGTATAGCCGGTTCAGGTGGGGTAACTTTAACTGAAGCTCTCAGGCGTATAGACACGGCTTCATACCAATATTTAAAAGATCCTCTGGAACGTCTTAGAACCCGACTGGAGTCGGGCTTACCATCTGGCGAATGTTGGGAGATGTTCAGTAGAGAAACTGGCAGTGAACTGGTTTCGCGGACTTCGGGAATGTTTGTTGATGGAGTAGAAGTTGGATGTAATCCAGGCCATATTGGAGAGGTTTGTTCAGAATATGCCCAAAACATCACTGAATTGAGAGCCAAGCGAAAGCTTACCTCCTCGACCTTTACTTTTCTGACTATGGCTATGCATTCAGTGATGGCCCTTATACTCGTTTTTGTGCTGGAAATAATTATAAGTTTTAATAGTAAGTTAGGATCAATAGCCGGAGTATCAGATAAGGAGAATTGTTTAAATCAAGTAGTTGTGCCGCCAGGTGTAGAGGCAGCCGGCATAAAGTTGCCGAGACCTGAGGAATTGTGTGCCTCTGTTGATGTATTTCAAATGGGAAATATCGGAACGTTGCAAACAACGATAATAATAGCTGTAGCAATACTTACCGTAGCAAATGCCTTGGCACCAAAATTTTCNGAAGGTGGTAACAACCTTAAAATCATTACCTTTCTTGCTGTAACATGTCTAACGTCGGCTGTAATAATGTTGGCGGTACCTAAAGTGACGGCCGCATTGCTTTCTTCGCCAGAAACCGGTTCCGGTGGATTGGCGATGGGAATATATTCTGTGTTATCAACAGGAGCTATATGATGATGGATGGTATGGATTCAATTCGTAGGACAATTTATGACAAGTTCGGAAATGTAATGAAAACCTTGAAGGCTGACATTGAAGTAAAGTCCGAATCAGAAATAAGCAGCGAAGGCGGTTTTCAAGGGGAAGAGATTTTGACGGAGGATACAAATGTTGATGGAGTACCAGCTTCTGATGCTTTGTGGGATCTAAGTGAATTGGATCCTGAGATATACGAGGATGTGTTTGAGCCAACTCTTCTAGAAGCGGCCCCGTCGCTATTACAAAATACAGTAATGTCTTCCGAGGCCCAAAANGATACACGTGATAATTCTGATAGCGCTGTAATAGAACCACACACATTTGAAAAACCGAGGAATTTACAGACTGTCTCCTTGGACGATATTGACGATAGTGAGGATGGAAATTCTCAAATGGAATCGGACCCTAGCCAAGATGGTTCANCAGATGAAGAACAGCCTCCTGTATTAGCATCAAATATCGGGAACGATGCTGCTGAAGGATCTGATATGGGTGATTTATTTGCTGAGAAGATAGAGGTCCGCCCTCAGGTTCGCCAGTTGTTGGACAAATATGGGACAGTTTCTATCGACCAACTCAGTAAAGAGCTGAAAGAAGTTTCGGAACTATTATCCAGGAAATAATGAGTAACCAATAAAAAATGGTAAATATTCTTATCGCAGATGATTCCCCATTTATACGTACTGCTTATAAACGAGTACTTGAAACACAGGCAGATTTTGTCGTTTCATCAGTTTGTGAAGACGGACTGGAGGCTGTGGAGAAATGCTCCCAGCTAGAAATCGATGTGGCGGTATTAGATATAAGGATGCCTCGACTTGACGGAATTTCAGCGAGTAAAACCATTAGGGAAAACAACCCCAGTATTTCTGTTGTAGTGGTATCTGCTTATGACGATTGGTCCTATGTAAAGGATTTAATTGAGACAGATTCAANGTCAAAAGCATATGTTCTTAAAAATTCATTGGATGANATAGGCGAACTAATCAGAATTGTAAGAAAAGTTATGCTAGGACATTTAATTCTTGATAATGCCCTGATAGGGAAATTGATTGGTTACTATGAACGTCATTCTTTAGATTCTGGAAATTTGTCAGGTAGGGAATTAGAAGTAATCTCGAGAGGATGTAAAGGTATGAACCTGCAAGAAATTGCCAGCGACTTGGAGATCCCGCCAGCGGATGTGGAAGTGATTCAGGGGTTGGTGGAAGAAAAATTAAATGTTTCAGGTGCTGATTACTTGTCCGCTCAGGCCAATTCTACGATAGCTTTTTTAAATCTATGTGTTTCTCTTTCGTTAGGATAGACCAAGGTCGAGAATATCTATATGTCTGATAACTCTTTTGATCATTCGGGTTCTTTGGATGAACCTATTTTGACTCCCACAGAAATTGAAAAATATAGGGAATATTTGTCAGATTACGGTAAGGAAATTTTCTTCGGTGAGGAAGAAATAATCGTTGATTACGGCGATATCACCACCAGCATTGATTTGCTTGTCTCAGGGGAGGCATTGGTGGAAGTCCCCGTCAATGAGAAATGGATACCAGTAGCATGGATTAAATCAGGGTCCGTTATTGGAGAGATTGCATTCTTAGATTCCTATCCTAGGACGGCCCGTGTGATAGCCCGGACATCTTGCAGATTATTCCGGGTAGATAGAGCCGANTTCACAGAATTATCAGAAAAGTACCCAGATAAGGCTCTCGAGTTTATTTCCAGGATATCTCAGATTATGGCGTACAGATTAAGAAGAATTGAGCAGTTCGATGCGNTGGAGCAAGGCAGGGACGATATGCGAAAAGAATTAGCTGCCGATCTGCATGATCAGACAATGAGTGAATTGAGTGCTATTTTGATGCATCTAGGGTTATTAAAATTAACATTAGACGGACACNCAGAGAGCGCTACCGATATTGAAAATCTAGTCGCGATGGTGAAAAATGCTGATGTCAATCTAAGACAGCTAGTGAGAGAGAAAGGCCATGATGATCTTGCTGTAGTGGGNTTGGAAGAGTCGCTTCGGATCTTTTTTGAAGAGCTTGAGAATGAAGCAGCGCCTTTTTTAATAAAAATAACATATACCTCAAACCAAATCGATCAAGGGGGATTACCCGGGCCAGTAGCTAGGGATCTTTATCAAATTATTCGACAGTCGGTTCTAAATTCGGTGGAGCATGCTAATGCCGAAATGATACAGGTGAAGATTCTCTGGAACCAGGAAGGAATATCATTTTCTGTAAAAGACAATGGCGTCGGGTTTAGCCAATCAAAGATAACTAATGTGCCGGAGGCCGGCCATTTTGGATTGCTCAATTTAAAACTTAGGACAGAGAGAGTGGGTGGATATGTCGATATTATTTCGGCTGAAGGGAAAGGTACAAGGGTGGTTGGGAGTATACCAATAACAAGAAGAATTTCTGAAGATATCAAACCCCGCACAATTCAATATAGCCTGAGCACATAACCTTCTAGATTTGCTGTGCAACCAAGATTGAAATCATAGTCCCTACAGAAAGGGAGGGGGCTAATGGCGCTATAGAGGCTACCTTTCGAGAGTATTGGCTCAAAGCCTGCCTTAATATAAAAATCGATAAACCCAAAAATAAGCTGGCGAAACAAACGGGAAATCCGCTGATACACCCTATCAGCAATGCTAATTTTACGTCCCCACCACCTAATTGAGTTTTGGGTATGTAGTAGCAAGAGGCAAATATTAGTCCTGTAATCAAACTTCCTACTAGTGGGGTTACCCACCATGTTTCGGTGACCGAAAGTTCAAAAATATCCGGGGATAAGTAACTCAATATAAATACGATTGGTATGGGGAAAAGAGTAAGCTTGTTGGGGATTTTGTGATTTGTGTGGTCCAGAATCGCTATTAGGGAAAGAAGGGCGCAGAATGAGCATAAAATGCCGGACTGGATTAGGTTCTTGCCGGCCCACAGACTACACGCACCAAAGACCAAGATTGATATTGAAGCGAGTGAAGTAGCAGTTTTTGAAAACAAAATAGGGGGAGTCAGACTTTTCTTAATGCTATAAGACGCTCTTCGATGTCTATCCGTTTATATCCTAAGGATTCGGCAACTTCAAAATCTAAGTCTGCCGCTGAAAGCGCTCCCATTTGTACTTTNGCGATTCCTCTAACGACATATGCTTCAGGCAGGTGAGGATTTATTTCTACGGCTATGGTGCTCTCACTTATACTCTTGTTAAAGTCGCGCATATAGTTATAGGCCACTGCCCTATTGCAATACCCATATGAATTGTTAGGTTCTATATTCAAGGCTTTGTCAAAATCAGTTAAGGCAGCCTTTATTTGCCTGATTTCCATGTATATGACACCTCGATTGTTATAGGTTGCCGCAAAATTATTATGGAGACTCAGGGCAGTATTGTAATCCTGCAAGGCCCCGTGAAAATCTTTCATTTTTCTATTTGCCATGCCTCTTGCATTATATGCACCGGCAAAAGTTGGATTGATGATAATAGCGTTGGTGTAGTCCTTAACGGCTGACTGAAAATCGCCATGTTTCATGTGAACATGACCCGTTTGCANCAACATTTTTTCTTGGCTGTTTTCTGGTATGGGTAAATTTTGGTTGGAATTATTGATTTCACGCGTTCGATCTATATTATCTTCCAACGAAGTGATATGGATGTTATGTGAATTTTGAGGGCTGGATACTGATAACCCATAGCTTTCGACGATTGTTATTGCGGCCTTTATTAATTCACTGTTTTTATCAGTTGTATTTAAAGCCGAAGAGGTATTGGTTTTTTGGGGAGAAGTGTTTATCTTATCTAAAAGTTCTTTTGTTGTTGTGCGTTCGTTCATTTTACCGAACGTCCAAACCACAAATACGATGGCTGCAACCGTGCTNGATACTATGAAGCCAGATAAAACGAATATAATTATGTCTAATATGGTCGATATACTAGAAAACATTAACCAAATGGACCTATATCAATAACCGTTGGGTGAAATGCCACTTGTTGAATTATAACAATCTACGTGTCTATATGGTTATCATTTTACAAACTTGNACATGTTATAGAGAAAAAATATGAAAAGAATCGTCGGATATTATTCTGTAGAATTGGGGGCTGGTTCTGACGTGGGGTCTGTGCGAGAACAGAACGAAGATGCATATCGTACTTTGCTAGGTACGGGGTCTCAAGATGAGCTTTTTGATGCCCTTTTGATTGTAGCTGACGGGATGGGAGGCCATGCTGCCGGAGAGGTAGCTAGTGAAATGGCAGTGACTAATCTGCCCAAACATTTAGTGGAGGCTTTGTCTTCTGACCAGATTAATGAAGATATGGAAAATGTCCTCAGTGAATGTGTGGTGAAAACCAACATGGATATCTTTGAAAAATCGAAAGAAGAAGACACGAGGGGTATGGGAACGACTCTTACTGCAGGCATAGTGCTGCAAGATCGATTTTTTTATGCTCATGTGGGTGATAGTAGAGGATATCTTTTGAGGGGAAATTCTTTTGAACAATTCACAACAGATCATAGTTGGGTAGCTGAACAAGTTGCTTTGGGTATCCTCACTGAGGAGCAGGCAGAAAATCACCCCCGAAGAAATATAATCACAAGGGCTATGGGGTTGGACTCTACGGTTGAAGTTGATTCGGGGTTCATAGAGCTTGAATTATCAGATCAGATATTGCTGTGCTCTGATGGTCTTCACGGATTAGTGAAGGCCGAGGAAATGATGGAGGTTTGCGCCGAGGAAGAGCCTGAGGATGCCTTTCAATCACTCATTGATATGGCTAACTCCAGAGGAGGACACGACAACATTACAGTAGTGGTCGCGAAGATAGGGCAAGGCGATAATTATGACCCCCATTCAACCNAAGGTGACGGAATCAGATCAGTACTGGGCAATTTCAAGAATTTATTCTCAGACTAACCTNTTAAGTTATTGAATTGGTTCTGATACTGCCTGAAGAACAGCTTCAGTCCGAGAAGAGACACCTAATTTTGAAAATATTCTGTTGAAGTGACCTTCAACTGTTCGTACGCTTATTCCCATCTCATCCGATATTTCCCTGTTTCTGAGACCATCACAGGCTAATTTAAGGGTTTCTTTTTCCCTTATTGTTAGGGATGAAATTCCCATTGTGGAACTGGATCTAGAATTTCGTTCTCTCCATGTTTTAGCTACAAGGCTTGCTACTTCTGGGTCGAGTACTACTTCGCCTTCATAGACAGCAATTACTGATTTTATAAGAGAGGTCGGGTCGATAGCCTTTAGTATGTAGCCGTGGGCACCTTCTGAAATTGCCTCAAGAATGTAATCTGGGTTGTCGTAATTGGTAAGTATAAGAGATTTGGTTTTGAGCCCTGCTGCATTAATTGATTTAATGATTTCTATACCTGTCATAGCAGGCATTCGTATATCAAGCAAAGCGACGTCGGGGACCATATCTTTGATTAATAGCCATGCCTCATCCCCACTTTCGGCTTCCCCTATTAGTTTAATTCGGTCCGAAGTTGCCAAAATACGGGTGATTCCTTCACGAACCACGGCATGATCGTCAGCTACGATTACATTTATATTTGAGTCTTGTGTCATCGGCCTACCCCTGTCCGGACCCTATATTTTAGTTTGCTATAGAATTCTCTACACATAGATATAGAAAATTTACTTGTCTTAAGCACAGTATATATAATTGTNTAGCTTGCNAGTTTGATTAATAATTAGGTGTAATTACTTATATATATTAGGTGTCCATACCCGTGAAATATAGTTGTTAATATGGTGTACTTTACAGCATACTTACTAGCGATATCGAAGCGAGTGTCAATATATCCTTATATGGTATACAAATAAGCAAAGTAAATGTAAGGGCTTGGCTATAAGAAAATGGATTTAAAAGAAATAGGCGGATATCAAGTCATTGAAATGGTCGGTGAGGGTGGCCAGGGTTCTGTTTATCGTGCCCAGGATGCATCAACCGNGCAAATAGTTGCTATTAAAGTTCTATCTCGCTCAGCATCAGACGGGGAGTTTTTGGATAGGTTTCAACGTGAAGCCTCAATCATGGCGACGCTCCGACATCCTAATGTTGTTGAAGTTTATGACCATGGTGAAGAGAATGGCCAACATTACATCGTAACCGANTTTGTGACAGAAAACCTCGANAGGATATTGGAAAGAGGAGGGACNTTACCTCTTCAGAGGGCTATCACAGTTGTTCAGCAAATCGCTTCCGCCCTTCAAGTTTCCCACAATGCAGGAATAACCCNCCGGGATATAAAGCCTGCCAATGTTCTACTGAATGACGCAGGTGACGTAAAACTGACTGATTTCGGTATAGCTTCAGCCGAAACATTAGATTCGATGACCAGTGAGAATACTACCGTTGGAACACCCTTGTATATGTCTCCTGAACAAATACAAGGCTCTGACGCGATAGATGGTAGGTCAGACTTATATTCATTAGGATGCCTATTGTATGAAGTCTTAACTGGAGCCACACCTTTTCCTGGTAAAAGTACCTTTGAGATTTTTAATGGGCATATAAATGATGCTCATGTTCCTATAGCTAATCATATGGATGAATTTCCAGAACAGCTGGAGGAATTGTTTACCAAATCGTTGACCAAAGATAGAGATCAGCGCTATCAGACAGCTGATGAAATGATCAATGATTTACAAGAAATCACTACTATATTAGCTGAGGGCCCTCAAGACGTGGCGCGTACAAGGGTCATGCCCAAAGTATTGGCTACGCAAGTCATTGATAAGCCCAAGACAACCGGTAGTAGCGCTACCGGAGGTGGGGGAATGCCTAAATGGTTAATGCCGGCGGGAGCCATTGTTGCTCTGCTGGTAATAATTGGAGGCGGAGCCTTCTTTTTTATGGGCCAAGACTCTGGCGCTGTTGGATTGGCGACAGGTATCGCAGCTGATATATCGGGAGAAAATTGGGCCCCAGGCATAATTGCTGACCCTGAAGGTATTCAACAGGCGGCGTCTGATTTGTCGGCAGCGTACGGTCTAGACCCGGTAAATGCGGTTGCAGGAATAAATCGATTGGATGATTTGGACCCCATGTTTGCAGCTTCTGTGATAATGGGAATTCACGCGCAAAATCAATCGCAAGCAGCACAATTCCTTTTTTCAATAGCGGATGCAGATGAATTGCGACTCGACGGACATTTGGCCAGACTTACAGAAACGGATCCCATCCACGCTGGTGAAATTCTAGTTTCTCTGATAAATGAAAACGTGACTGAAGTAGCCAGTCTCATGGAAGACGTAATTGAGGGAGACAACGGGCAAATTCTTCAAGCCATGTTTGTTGAAGCAGCCATGAATGATGATTTGGCAATAGCACAGTTACTTAACGAGGCCGCACTGACTCCTGGTGCTGAGCAATCCTTCGCGAAGGCACTTATCTCCATCGTAAATGCTGATATCGAAATTGCTGCTGAGATTCTGGGTGCTACAAACGCTGCTTCCTCTTCGATATGGCAGCCCTCCATCGCCATTGAACCAACAGGTGCAAGCATGACGTTTGTCAAGGCTTATAAGAAAGGTTATGAGGGAGAGGTGACAGAAAAGATAATCAACATGCTTCCAGACATTTACGTTTCAGGTTTGCTGCTTTCCCATATGGCTAGAGAAGATTCATATGAAACGGCAAGAGTTTATGCAAGTCTTATGGATAATCAAGATGCTGGGCCGGAGTCGATGGGTCCAACCATTGTTGAGGCTGCGAGGTTTGACTATGTCGCGGTGGAGAAGATGTTGACGGAAGATGCAAGCTTTATAGGACATCTTTCTCAGTACGCGCATCCACAGATATGGACGACAATGGAGCTTCCAATGGCTGGCGACGGAGAGGAGGGAAAAGGAATTTGGACCAAACCTTCACTTGAAAATTCGTCACTGATAAACTTCAGTTCCATAGTTGTTAAGTCTTTGAATGCATCTGATATCGAGTCCGGTACAGTTGGTATTTTCGATGTTACCCCACCAGTATCAGATACCCGCCAAGACCGTAACGTTTGGACTCACGTTCAAGTAGATACTGCAGGTTTTAATGACAACGGATTGACTACTATTTTGGTATTTGATGTACCTAAATCACATTTTGTAGTTAATGAAACTGGCTTTGCGGAAGGCCATCCGTGGTCTGTAGAACTGAGCAGGTTTAATGATAGTTCTCAGACATGGACTCCTGTTTTTGCAAACACCATTGAGGAAGATGAAGAAAAAATAACCTTCGCCGCCCCGGTGGCAGGCCTTTCTCAATATGGGACTTCATTTTGGTCAGTATCAACTAGTAGGGAGAGGATACCTGGGGCACAATTATCAATAGATCAAATTGATACCTCTCCGGCTGGGAATGGCCAGGTTCATGTTCAGGCTACAGTGACAAATAGAAGCCCCGAAGCTGTAAGTCGTGATCTTTCCCTCATCATCGATGGAATCCCGGAATATTCAACTACGGTTGAGGTGGATTCTCAAAGTGTTGTAATTGTTGAAACCAATATGTTCATGGAGCCGGGAATGAGGAATCTTTCCTTAGGCAACTACAACACCAGTTATGAAAACCTCCTTGTCGCTGGGAGTGGTGGTGACTCTGGTGCTGATAGCTCGATTTCGGGAAGCGACCTGGCATCTTTGGGTGCTGATTGTCCGTCTGAGACAGCGGTTTCAGATAATCAGATAGCATACGGAGATCAGATTGAATCTACGATAGATTGTGGAGGGGACATTGATGCTTGGATTTTTGAGGGAAGTGCTGGTGATCTAGTAACAATTCAGATGAAGTCCGGACCAGGTTCTGACTTAGATGCCGCTATTGATTTGGTAAGCCCCAATGATAAACTCGTTAAATCTGACGACGATTCTACAGAATCTCTTACCCCACCCGCTAACGGAATTGATTCAGAGATAACATCTTACGAATTAAGATTTAACGG
>PAON01000037.1:0-22060 GCA_002708495.1 Dehalococcoidia bacterium
AGTCGGAGTTGGAGTTACAGTCGGAGTGGATTGGGTGCCTAATTTTGTGGAGAAATTAGGATTTTCAGATGGTCCTACTACGCCGTTATATATCTTCAAATTATCTACTAAACCATGGAAAGCTGTAGCGTTATTATGGTTGTTAAATGATATGTAATTAATGGCCGTATCGGACCATGTAGAGTAATCGCAGGATGTACTTAGCTCAAATTCATCGGGCATATATTCATCAATAACTAAAAACTCCCCTATGTATGCTTTAATGCTTCTTTCGTCGATGGCATCGAAGGAAACTGTGAGGTTGTACCAGGTATTTTTAGCCAGTTCCAGGTCGTAGCCAGAAAATTCCAGTTCATATTCTTCACCAAATGGCTGCTCTCCCAATAGTAGATTCAACCTGCCTTCTTTTAAACCAACTGTAATCTTGTTAGGACAATCTGCAGATACCAAAATTGGCATGTATTCCAGGTCACTTTCAGGGTGAATCAAAAAGTCAATTGAACCGGTATACTGTTCGGGGTTCCAGTCAAGGATTTCCACCTTGGCTGTATATCCATTTTCGTGAGATTCATAATTTCCATTCAAATACAGACTGTCTTCGTGATAGGAAGTGTTCGTCAATGAAAATTGCCTTTGTCCCCAGGCAGAGGTGCCAGAATTGTTAAATTCCCAATATCCGATCAAAGTTGAGGGTATAGGAGTTTGGGAACCACCTGGTGTCATTGTAGGAGTTACAACAGGTGTTGGGGTGATTGTAGGGGTTACAACAGGTGTTGGGGTCATTGTAGGAGTCTGCAGAGTAAGGTCCATCGGTTCTATCTGAAGTGTGTAACCTCCTGAGGTTCCGTCTAAGAGCATGAACCGTATGGTGTAGACCCCGCTTTCCGATAATAATGCGTTGCTGATAACAGGATTCATGTTGAGTCCGCTGTCGTCATCTTCCCCAACCACATCCCCTGAAGGGGAAAGAAATTCCAAATACCCATCTGAGTCAGGATTATCAGTGATTCCTGAAATGTTTACGGACTTGCCGATCATGGAGGAACTTGGAACATATATCCATTCATCAACGTCCCCTGGATATTCGATATGAGCTCGTTGGGTAGTCGACAATTGAATTAAAGACCCGTCTTTCACTTTTTCGGCAAGGACAGGTGTGGGGCTCGGGGTAGGAGTCGATGTTGGAGGGACTCGTGTTGGGGTAGGGACTTGTGTTGGAGGTATGGGAATAGCTGTAGGGAGTGGTTCTTGTGTTGGTGGTGCCTCTACAGGGGTCTGAGGTGCTACAACGGCTGGGATCGGTGTTGGCACAGATTGGGTCCTCAGAGGTTCCGGTGTTGGGACTTCAGTTGTCTGTAAACCAACTAATGCAAGGGGCGTAGGAGTAGGAAATTCGTTGGCTGATTGAGGTTTTGAAGGTTCAATAGCCGAATCAGCTGGAGGTTGTTGTGGGGAAGCAGCCTCTTTGCTTGAGTCAGGCTTAATAGACTGAGCATCTTGAGTTTGAAGGGTTAGGCCTATGGCGAATCTAGAAAACCCTGGAGTTTTGGCTGAAAACCTTTCGTAAAATAAATCTTCAGATCCAATAAATGAACCTTCATGTATTGTTGGCAAAATCTGCCACTCATCTTTGAAGCGGTAAAGGCCGATATCATTTTTTTGGATTCCGGATTCTTCTATCCATTGTCTTTTGACTTGGAACTCAATTATGCCCGGTAAAGTGTCTGTAACAACTTCACCCGCATCAACGGTTATTTCCATTGCTCTCAGGAAAATAACGTTTAGAGGCGCCCTTAATCCATCTGTTTTTACACTTTCTACGTTCAACTTTGCCTCATTACCGTCAAGGTCTNTTGTAGAGGNAGAGATATTGGATAGGTGACCTACATCAGCAACAGNTGGAATCGAGATTTGTGCGTATACGTAGTCAGGATTGGGGCCAGAAGAAAAAAGGACATTTTCTGCGATTGGTAGGTCAGCCGCCAATTCGGGTTCTTCAGGTATTATGATTGGGGCTTGAGGTACCAAAGAGGATTCTGTTGTATCTGTTACACCTGTTGCCAGACCGACGGCGGATCCCCCTCCCAACATTGTGGTGGCAGCGAATCCAATGATAGCTAAAATGGCTACAACTGCAACTCCTGTCACCCATGTGTTTCTTCTTTTCCAAATAGGATTACGTTTAGACAACGATCTTATTGTCCTAGGCATAACCCTGGTTGCTAATGTTTGATCACCAGTATCTGTAAGCTGATCTGCCACCTCATCAATAGCGTCCATTAATTCATCAGCCGATTGAAATCTGTCATTTACACTTGTCGCTAAAGCTTTGCTGAGAAGATTATCTAGTTCTTCTGGACAGCTTTCTATAACGCTAGAGAGTGGTTCGTACTCACCGTTCATATGGGCATTGAATATGTCGTAGGCACTTTCTCCTTGGAAAGGAGGTTTTCCGGTAAGAATTTGGTAAAGCAGACAGCCCAGCGAATAAATATCAGATCTGCCATCTATGTCACGGCTTTGAATTTGCTCGGGGGACATATACAGTGGGGTTCCAACCGTAGAATCAGGAGTGCTCACTGTGTTCATNACATCAGCTGTGGCGATCCCAAAATCAGTTAATTTCACNTCGCCGGAATCAGAGATTAGAACGTTTGCTGGTTTAACATCCCTATGGGTCACACCATTTTCATGTGTTACTGCAAGAGCCGAGGCGATTTGAGCCGCTACCGTTAAGGCTCTTCTTGTCGGAAGCGGGTCACCTTGCTCAATTATTCGAGCTAAGTTCTCAGGGACATATTCGGTGACTATATAATGTCGACCCTCTTCTTCACCATGATCGAACACCTTTATAACATGTGGATGTTCAAGGGATGCAAGAATTGAGGCTTCTCGCTGGAACCTCTCAAGGAAGTCACCATCACTGTGTGCTTCGGCAAGAATTTTGACCGCAACTATCTGACCGGTGGAAGGGTCGTGTCCACGATAAACGGTTCCTTGACCGCCTTTCCCAACGATCTCAAGAAGTTGGTATCGACCGATTCTTCTAATTTGCATATGAGTATAGTTTTACTGACATTAAATAAAATCTTACTTAATATTAGATTACATATGAGTGATTTAGTCACGGGTGTTTACACTTATACGGACTCAGTTCGAATAAAATACACCTTGTTTGTTATTGTTAACTAGATGTTTTAGAGATAGGTTGGTGTTTGTCTATGCAAAAATTGAATCGGGCTGAGGTGGAAATAGTTCTTGCGTCAGGAAGCTCCTTAGCTGGGTCAGATCTATCTGAAACCAATTTGTCAGGTATAGATTTTTCCGATGTGGATATGAGTTCATGTGATATGAGATATACAGACTTAACTGGCGCGGTTTTAAATTCAGCTAATTTGAGTCACTCAAATATGGGAGCAGCNGACTTGTCCTTGGCTTCACTGAAGAGAGCTAACTTAAAGAACGTGGATTTGCGTTGGGCAATTCTGAAAAATTCCGATTTCACTGATTCCGACATGCAGTCTATTGGATTGCTAGAGGCAAATGTTTCAGGATCAATACTCGCACGGGTCAATTTAAGCGATGGGGATTTAAGGAGAACCAATCTTTCTGGAGCATCTCTTGTGGGAGCTAATCTCTCACGATCTAATTTGGCCATGGCTGATCTGACAGGTGCTGCTATAGAGGGAGTGTCATTCGACACATGCAACACATATGGCACCAAATTTTAGATATCGGTCTACTCCTGCTGATCCTTTAAGAGTCTCCTCAAAATCTTACCGGATGCATTTTTAGGAATTGCATCGATAAATTCTACCTCTCTAACGTACTTAAAGGTCGCTACCTTTGATGAGACGAATGACATCACAGCATCTTCGGAGATATCACTTCCTTTTGTCTTGACTACGAAGGCTTTAGGAATCTCTCCGGATTCCTCATCTGGTTTTCCAATCACGGCTGCGTCAGATATTTCTGGATGTTCTATTAGCAATCCTTCTAGCTCGGCCGGTGGTACTTGGAACCCTTTATATTTGATTAATTCCTTCTTCCTATCAAGAATCCAAACATACCCGTCCTCATCCATTTTCCCTATGTCACCAGTGTGCAGCCATCCATCCGACGTAATAGTTTCCTGTGTAGCTTCAGAGTTATTGAAATACCCCTTCATGACTTGGGGGCCNCTGATTACCAACTCTCCTATCTCCCCGGGGGTCAGTTCCTTAGTAGGGTCTTCAACATCGACTATTTTTTCTTCAGTATCTGATACGGCCGGTCCAATGGAGCCGGCTTTTAGAAGATCCGGTTCTGTGAAATCTATATTCGTTACAGGAGATGACTCAGTCATTCCATATCCTTGAATAACAGGGCAATTCAAAACTTCAGATATTTTTAACTGTAATTCGGAAGAAAGGGGTGCTGCTCCGAACATGGCAAATTTGATGCATGACAAGTCCCTTGATGCCACCCCTGGATACTGACTCAACCCTAATCCTACTGGCGGTACGGTGAAAAGCTTCGTTACCCGATGAGTTTCGATTAAGTCTAAAAACTCTTCCATATCGAATCGTCCCATCATCACTTGGGTTGAACCAGCAGCTATACAAGGATTCATCAAAACATTCATACCGTATATATGAAAGAGTGGAAGGTGTACAAGAANNACATCGTCTTCCGCCATAGACGCCCCACCTGTAAGGCCTAGGATCTGTTCCACATTGCTTACCACATTGAAATGAGACAGCATTACTCCTTTGCTAAGGCCCGTCGTTCCTGATGAATACGGAAGGGCTGCCAAATCATTTTCAGGGTCTATATTTGTTGTTGTATATGCTTCAGATTGGNCCAGTAATTCCCAAAATGATCCTAGGGTAGCCTTATTGGATGTTATAGCAATTGATCTGACATCATTTTTGATCAACTTTTTGGCTTCATCCAGGATTTCATTTAGCGATTCATGAACCACCAAAATCTNACATCCACTGTCCTGCACCTGGTGCGCAATTTCCCTTTCCCGATATCCCGAATTTATCGTTGATACTATTGCTCCTGATCGGCTTATTCCATGGAATGCTATGATAAATTCAGCGCAATTGGGAGCAAGAATTCCAACCCGATCACCTTTCGAGACTCCTAANGTTTTCAAAGCACCTGAAAATTGTGAGCTATATTCTTCCAATTCAGAGAAAGTGTAACTGTTATCNCCATCAATTATGGCNGTTTTTTCAGGGAATTTTAGCGACGCTTTTGTCAGAATATCGTGGACCGGATAAACACCATATGGTTTCAATGAAGGCCTTGTNATATTTGCTGGCATATGACACCTCTTAGGTTTCTATTCATGAAAGATAAAGTGTTATTTCNGCATGCGGGAATGATACAGCAAGATTGCAATGACGTTCTCTTTCCAGCGTNCTCGTGTAACTGACAAAATTTGGATCATCTTCTTTCAGGGTATGAGGACAATCTTGCCTACGTTCCATGTGAGGGCATAAATGCATGTCTTTTTGGTAATCCCAAAAACCGACCATTTTCATAGGTCCATAGAATGTTTCNGCAACAATACGAAGGTCCGAAATAATTTCGGTGGCCCTTAAAGTTCCCTGACCAGTGATATTAAGAGTGACTTCTTCCATTTTTTAATTCTCCGTGAAATGATCCCATCCGCCTGTGTCCAGCGGTATTTTAGTTCCAGAGCTATCCACGGCAGTTACATTGCCTGGACCAATTTCAATTTCTCCAATTATATGAAGATCGATCTGGGTTGAATCAGATATGTATCTGATGATTGACTCGTGTCCTGTTATCAACAACTCGTAGTCTTCTCCACCGGTTACGGCCATTTCCTTAAACTTATCAGGAAATGATGCTTTTAGATCTGCGTGTACAGGAATATTGTCTATATTTATAGTTGCATTGACGTTACTAGCAACACATATTTTTTTAAGATCGTTAATTAACCCGTCGCTAATGTCCATTCCTGTCTTTATTCCCATATCTAAAAGATTGATACCTTCGGCAATTCGTGGTTTTGGCAGATAATGCGCATCGTAGAAATGCGATGATTTTTTGAGCTCACCATTTAAAAGAAGTCTTANTCCAGCATTGGAACAACCAAGGGCCCCGGTAACCGCAATAACATCCCCGGGAACCGCNGTTTTCCTCTTCATGGTTTCGGGTTTATCTGTGGATCCCACTACTGTCACGGAAATGAAAAATGTGTCCGATTTTACTATGTCTCCACCGACCAGTTCTCCCCCGTAGATATTTAAAAGATCTGAGAAACCCAAATAGAGATTTTCTAATTGCTCGACCAATATGTCTGCCCTCAGTCCGAGAGTGACGACTGAATATACTGGTTTACATCCCATTGAGGCTATGTCGCTGTAATTTACAGCAAGNGANTTCCAGCCCAGNTNTCGCATATCNACCTCATCANTGANGAAATGNACCTTATCCACCATNGCATCNGTNGTNACNACNTGNAGATTATCTAAGTTACCTANNACNGCNGCGTCATCTCCNATTGAAAGTTCTNTCTTGCTGTCTGGATTGGGCGTGACATTATTTTCTAGGACNGTTTCNAGCCTAGATATAAGATCAAATTCACTTATTTCNGAAACTTTTGTCATCTAAATNNTACTTTGTTATNNATNNNATATGACTTAGAGCCTNCGAAGTGGTATAAAAGCTTTTAGTCATACTATATTTACTTTATTGGAGTACGGTAATTGAAAATTACAGAAATTAAAACNTTTCGCATGTCNGCAACNCCACATAAATCAGANNCCAATAATTGGTTATTNATAAAAATATATACCGACNCNGGNATTTATGGTGTTGGGGAGGGCAGNCTTCAGTACAAAGATCTAGGTTTAATGGNAGAGATNGAAGATTTTTCAAAATTTTTGATTGGGAAGGATCCTTTTGCNATNGAATATATATGGACCTCGTTGTACAGNCGNGTCACATGGACTGGTGGAGCTGTGACTATGAGTGCTATCAGTGCTATCGATCTAGCCCTATGGGACTTGAAGGGTAAGGCTCTCGGGGTTCCCGTGTATGAATTGCTTGGTGGAAAAGTAAGGGATGCAGTTCCAGTCTATGCAAATGGGTGGTTTGAGGATGCAGTTACTCCAGAAGACCACGCAGAAATGGCAATAAAGACGGTGGAATCGGGATATCCGTGTCTTAAGTTTTATCCGTTTAAAGGTCAATACGTAACAACTCCAGAAAGAATCAAAACTGGTGTTGAATTGGTAGCCGCCGTACGAAATGCTGTTGGACCGGACATTCAGATCGGAATAGATGTGAGAGCTAGGTTGGATTTTTGGAGCGCATTGCAAGTTGCCGAAGAACTAATCCCATACAAGGTTTCTTGGATTGAAGAACCTATACAGTTTGATAACCCTAAGTTAATGGGAGAATTTGCCAGAAAATCTAAAATTCCAGTCTCGACCGGTGAACAGTTATATAACCGTTGGGATTTCCAACCGATATTAGATGAAAGATCTATTTCTATTATCCAACCAGATATATGTCACGCCGGGGGGATTTCGGAACTTAAGAAAATAGCTTCTGCTGCAGAAACGCAATATGTAAGTGTTGCCCCACATAATTCCAACGGTCCAATATCGACCGCAGCAAGTCTTCATTTGGATATGAATATTCCTAACTGTTTCAAACAGGAAATATTTGTGAGTTTTTTGGTTCGTTACGAGGCTGTCTTAACAAATCAGATTCCAATTCATGACGGGTTTGCTACCCCTCCTGTTGGTCCAGGCTGGGGTACGGATATAGATGAAGGGGCTTTGAAGGAATTTCCGCCTTCTGATTACACTCCAGTAGATTCTGAACCATACACTGATTTTTTTTAGGACAAAGGCTGCCTACAGGATAGCTACTCTCTTCTTTTGGAATTGATCCCAATCCCATTCGGAACCCCAACCAGGGCCTGATGGTGGTGTTACCCACCCTGAGACAGGTCTGATAGGGTTGAGTAAACCGATTTCCTCTCCCATTTCAGCTCCTTTGGATGGAGGAGCATTCTCGAACCAATCGATATTTGAAATNCCGCAATTAATATGGGCATGGACTATTCCAAAGAGCGGCCCATAGGCATTTGGTTCAACAGTTGTATTCAATTTGGCCGCGAATTGAGATGCGTTTAAAATTGGAGTCGTTCCATGCCTCCCATTCACTCTCAGAATGTCTATTGCACCTGATTTTAGCCACAACTTGCTAATTTCTGGTTCATTCATAAGAGTCTCGGCACCAGCAATCGGTATCTTTAGTTGCTCACATAGATCTACATAATCTTGGTGGTGTCGGTCTGGCAAAGGTTCTTCTAACCATATGAAATCTAACTCTTCTAATTCTTTGCCTACCTGCACCGCCTCATCAAAGGTGTAATCCACCAAGGCGGCGTCATGCATCAAACCGATACTGTCGCCAAATACTTTTCTAAATTCTTGGAACGTTTCTATATTTTCCCGGGCACCGAATGGGAGATGGTCTTTTAGCACGGTAAATCCGGCTTCGATNCCTGCTTCTCCATCCAATATCAATTCTTCTGGGGTGACTCCGGCAGTGTTGTAATAGGCTTGTATTTTTTTCTTTGCTCCGCCAAGTAATTCAGACACCGGTAAATTTTTGACCTTTCCTTCTATGTCCCAAAGGCAATTGTCGAAACCGCCATACCAACCGGGTTCAAAGAAGCGACTTACAGCTTTCAGTTTGGAAAGTAATAGCTCTCGTTCTAGCGGGTCTTCCCCTATTACGAGTTCCTTCAGTTGGGCTATCTGTCTCCAGGTAAGTTCGGTATATCGCCAATCCCCTACAGTACAAATTCCATGGATACCTTCATCAGTCATGACTTGCATAACCTGCACCGGAACCGGACCACCTTTAGGAAAGGCTTGTTGCCACCTGAGTTCTGAGGGATTTCCCACAGGCACAACTTGTGTGACGATAGGGTACATGGGAAGCTCAAATACAGATATTTCGACAGATGTTATTTTCATTAATAAATGATATATGAAACCCCAAACACAGTGGAGTTGATTGAGTTATGGGCTGTTTAAGTCACCCAAAACTAATAGAAATTAGTCTGTCTCAAATCGATCATTCAAAGTAAGACCTTCGTCGAAATCTACGTCCAATGAATGAATGAGGCGTGAAAGCATCGAGTAATACCCGACTGTGACTAGAAAATCTATTGTCACTTGAGGCCCGAGCAGGTGCTCAAGCGCTTGGTATGTGCGCGAAGTTACAGTGCCGGTTTTAACTAATTCTTTGGCTGACTGAATAAATATCCCTTCTTTTGCTGGCAATCCCATAGGGCCCTTGCCAGATAGAATCGAATCAATTACTTCATCTCTTACACCAACTTCCCTTGCTATCGGTTCGTGTTGCGCCCATTCGTATCCGTTGTTCATCTCTTTGGCAGTCGTGAGTATGGCAGTTTCTCTGATAATAGGGTCAAGGTTGGAGTTATACCGAATGTATTCTCCGACTGTGGTTACGGCTTTGGTGGCTTCAGGATTGTTCAGGAGGGCAGAAAACACGTTTGCCACATGCCCTCTTGTTTTCGCTATGTTGTCATAAATATTTTGCTGGGATTCTGGTAAATCATCTCTTTTAATGTAGGGAACTCGAGCCATTTTTCTACCTTCTTACTGAGAAAACTAGTATCGTGATCAGACGAAATGGTGGGCCTGCCTGGACTCGAACCAGGGACCTCAGTCTTATCAGGACTGCGCTCTAACCGGGCTGAGCTACAGGCCCATTTCTCTGATAATTAGCCATGAAAATGTATCTTTGACATCATTAAGACTCAATAGCTAAATTCAGCNTCAGCTTGGTATTATACATTCCAATTATATCTNTCTGTAGANGGTTAAGGGTCTCTTTTGAATAATCNGTGCAAATTTTGGGATTGTTTTGAAAACATATCCCCCGTTCACACATTTTGTGGGGATCATTTTGAATGGGTTCAAACAGGTGATATCGATGAATGTCCAATATGTAAAAGGGGTAAATTTACTAAGTACCCATTATGTACTGATTGTGATAGCAAACCTGCTGAGGCCGTAAATTCTGATCAAACCAAATTGGCTACTATACAACTACTGTCTGCAGTTGATGATGTGATTTTAATGGTTAAGTCAGAGGCTTCTGCTTGGCCAGAGGATAAACAGAAGCAATTAGAACATCTTGAGCAAATAGCAAATCAAGTTCGGGGTGAACTGCAATCTGGTTAGATTGCTTCAGTTAGATAATACATTTAAGGAATGTATTCCTCTACTATTTCCACCGGAGTGTTTCTCGCCACGATCAATTCCAGAGGTTCTGTCAAGCTATCGTTGATAGGTTGGTGGATGGAATTTTGCGGTACATATAGAAAATCACCGGCTTCAATATCCAAAGTTGTCCCCAACTTGGGCCCAGTCAGAAATCTACCTTTTCCCTTGGTTACATATATCGCGGACTCGCAGTTCACGTGGTGATGAGGACTAGAGGCACATCCCGGTGGTACCGTGGCCACTGCGAGGTGTATTCCTTCAGCTCCTACGAGTCCCTGCGATACTCCTGCGAGTCTTGTCATTTGGCCGGATGATATTTCAACTTCCAGGTTACCTTTTTTAACAACCTGGCATTCAGTATCGTATTTTGATGTCATATTTTAAACAAACTCCTACAACAAGTAACTTACACTAAACATCGATTTTAGCGATTACGGCAGCATTAGCTATCAACGTAAAATCCCCAGACCCTTCCCTTCCTTCGATTTCCATACCACCCTGTATAACTTTCAGCTTTCCTGTTCCGTGAGGTAAGACTGCTAAGACTACATCTTCATCTACTTCATCTGGACGGCTTATAGCAATCGTAACTTCAACTATCATGTTTTTTGAAGTGTCAGGACCAAACAAACCTAACCCCATGATACTGCTTTGATGCACGGCATTCCAGACAGCTCGTCTAGCCGCCTCGGTGGCATTTTGACCATGCAAATCTATTCCTGTACCCATTTCAAGTATTAAAGGCTTCAGTGCCATAGTTATTCTCCGATCTAAACTATTTGATGACTTTTAATTCCATGTAATTCTAACCGATTGAATAAATACCGTGGCTTTCAATAAGAGAGAAACACCTTTGGTTTAACAGAAGTTTAAATTTTGACGATATTTTTTGATACCGAATTTTCATTTCCATTGGGGCATTCGATCCCCAGACGGAATTACTGGATTTCGTAGCTAAATGTATCCTATAATGAGCCTTTCGCGCGGCAGTAGCTCAGAGGTAGAGCATTTGCTTCCCAAGCAAAGGGTCGAGGGTTCGAATCCCTTCTGCCGCTCCAAAACTGCTTTAGCTTAAACTTCCAAAACTATAATAACGGTGTCACAGGGATGCTATGAGTAACTTGAGAATTAGGGACGTTCGCACCATATTTACTGAGCCCGACGATATTCGCCTAGTGATAGTAAAAATTGAGACAAACGAACCAGAAATATACGGAGTCGGATGCGCTACTTTTACTCAAAGGCCAACCGCGGTGCTTGCAGCTGTTGAGGATTACTTAAAACCATTTTTAATTGGTAAAGATCCGGCAGATATAGAAGACATATGGCAATCTTCCTACGTTTCATCCTATTGGCGAAACGGGCCAGTGTTAAATAACGCTTTGAGCGGGGTAGACCAGGCGTTATGGGATATTAAAGGTAAATTAGCGGCAATGCCTGTTTATGATTTGTTGGGAGGTAAAGCTAGGAGCTCAGCTGCAGTTTATGTTCATGCAAATGGTAGTGAATATCAAGAAGTAGAAGATGATGTGCGTATGTTTATGGAGGAGGGATTTCATCACATTCGTGTCCAAGTCATTACCCCGGGATATGTTACCTATGGGAACAAAAGCTCCTCTGGTAAAGTGACTTCAAAAAGATATGGTCCAAGATTAGGAACTGACAGGGTGTTTAAACAAATACCGGGTAAACTTCATGCCCATCCTGGGGGAATATTCGAACCCGGTCCTTATATGAATTCAGCTTTAGGTCTCTTTGACCATATTCGAACCAATATAGGGTGGGATGTTGAAATACTTCACGATGTTCACGAACGTATCCCGCCAATCCAAGGGGTAGGGTTTGCTAAGGAAGTGGAGCAGTACAAACTTTATTTCCTGGAAGATTTGTTTTCACCTGAAGATAATGATTACTTTAGAATGGTGAGGCAGCAAACCAGCACTCCAATAGCAATGGGAGAACTTTACAATAATCCTCATGAAGTTATTCCTATGGTGAAAGACCGGCTCATCGATTTTTTGCGGATCCATATATCGCAGATCGGTGGGATTACCCCTGCAAGGAAATTAGCGGCTTTGTGCGAAGCTTTTAATGTCCGTACGGCTTGGCATGGCCCAGGTGATACTTCTCCCGTGGGCCATGCCGCTAATCTTATGCTGGATCTAAACACTATTAACTTCGGGATTCAGGAATACGCAATATTTGGGGACAACACCAAGGAGGTGTTTCCCGGATGTCCAGAAGTGAAAGACGGATATATGTGGCCTAACGAATCTCCTGGTCTAGGTATTGATATTAATGAGGGGCTTGCTGCAAAATTCCCTTTCAAGGATAGAGCTTATGGCGGTGCTTGGGATACAGTTCGTAGGGCGGATGGGAGTGTCGTTAAACCTTAACTTTGTGAATGTGAAAAAATGGNGTACTTTTTACCGGAGAGGGAAACTTAAAATGGCTTTAAAAATAGATTTTAATTGTGACATGGGTGAGAGTTTTGGCATGTATAAAATGGGATTTGACGAAGAAGTGATAAAGCACATATCTTCGGCTAATATCGCCTGTGGATTTCATGCCGGAGATCCAATGTGGATGCGGAAAACCGTCGAATTGGCAGAATCGCATGGAGTAGGTATAGGGGCGCACCCCAGTTATCCTGATCTGAATGGGTTCGGTAGAAGAAATATGAATGCCACTCCTGAAGAAGTGCGCAACGATGTGGTCTATCAAGCCGGGGCTTTAAAAGCGTTCACATCGGGTCGGAATTTGCAGCATGTAAAACCTCATGGAGCTATGTACAACCAGGCTGTTGGTGATGCGGATTTAGGCAAATCAATATGTGAGGCAGTACTGGAGGTGGATTCTGAAATTATTTTGCTAGCCTTGGCAGGATCACCCTGGATAGATGTTGCAAAAAATATTGGAATGCGGGTTGCTAGGGAAGTCTTTGCTGATAGAGCAGTGCACAGCGATGGAACTTTGGTTTCTAGATCTCAAGAAGGATCTGTTATTCATGATCTTAATGAGGTGGTTGAAAGAAGCCTACAAATGGTGACCGAAGGCAAAATCGTATCTGTGGAAGGAGATATAGTTGAAGTTCAGGCAGATTCAATATGCCTGCATGGTGATACCCCTGGGGCAGTTGATATGGCACAAACACTTAAGAAACAATTCATGGCGAGTGGGGTCGAAATTACCCCTCTATCAAATATTGTTTGAAGGAAACGCATGGATGAAATAAAGGTGAATACCTCCCCTGTTTTTGCCCCCATGGGTGATTCGGCTTTAATGGTGGTAGCAGGCAACAGTATCTCGGTTGAAGTCAACGAAAAAGTTCACAATATGATTTCTATCATTAAAGAGCAAGATTGGCCTGGCATAAAAGAAATTGTGCCGACATATAGTTCATTTGTTATTCATTTCGACCCGTTTATATTTTCGTCCGACGGTCTTATTGCATGTGTAGCTGATCTTTGGGACTGCAAGGAAGTTTCAGAAGAGACAAAGACCAAAACTGTGTTGATTCCTACTCTATACGGATCAGATTATGGTCTTGATCTTGAGTCTGTTTCTGAATTCACAAATTTGTCAGTGGAAGAGGTTATTGACATCCATTCCGAAACCGAATATCTAGTCTATGCCTTGGGATTTAGCCCTGGATTCCCGTACTTAGGAGGGTTAGACCCGAGAATTCATTGCCCAAGACTAGAAACTCCCAGAATAAGTGTTCCTAAAGGTTCTGTGGCGATTGCGGATTCACAAACTGGTGTATATCCAGTTTCCAGTCCTGGGGGGTGGAGACTGATAGGTCAGACCCCAGTTACGATGTTTGATCCGGATAGATCTGATCCATCCATAGTGAACCCTGGGGACTACATACGCTTTGTACCCATCAGTTCTGAGTCTGAATTTGAAGAAATATTTGAAATGTCTGCGAATGGTAGCTATGAGGTTGAAGTTAAGTGATAGAGATTTTAAAAGCCGGTACCTTAACTACTATTCAAGACTCCGGCCGAACAGGCTACCAAGAATTAGGTGTTCCTGAAACCGGTGCTCTGGACGCATTTTCATTTCGCTGTGCCAACTTACTGGCCGGCAACGATGAAAACGCCCCAGTGATGGAGGCGGTTTTATTCGGCCCACAGGTTAAATTTTCAGATGATTCTTTCATCGCCATAACGGGGGGGGATCTTTCTCCGACTATAGATGGTGCTAACGTGAATTTGTGGGAAACCTTACAAGTCGGTGCAGGGTCGATACTTTCTTTTTCTGGACCAACAGGCAACGGGATACGATCTTATATAGCGATTTCAGGTGGATTCTCAGGAGATAAATCTCGATCTGTGATGGGTAGTTATTCGACTTACTTGCCAGGCGAATTTGGGGGTTACGAAGGCAGAGCCTTAAAGGATGGTGATGTCCTTAATATAGGTACNGCGGAGAAAATATTTGCTGGGGGATTGGTTTTTGAAAACCCGCCTTATTTTGGGGACGATGAAACTCTTAGAATCATACTAGGTCCACAAGATGGCATGTTTGCTGCAGCAGCCATTCAAACTTTGATTTCCAGCTCCTATCAAGTTACTCCCAATTCAGATCGTATGGGCTGTAGGCTGGATGGACCTGTGTTGGAACATTTGGATGGTCCTGATGTCATATCTGATGGCACCGCATTTGGAGTTATCCAAGTTCCAGGTGATGGGAAGCCCATTATTTTACTTTCTGATAGGGGAACTACTGGTGGGTACACTAAGATAGCCACTGTTATATCCGCTGATAGGAGTAAATTAGCTCAATTAATACCAGGCGGAAATGTTAATTTCGAATTGGTTAGCCAAGAAAAAGCCGTTAATTTACTAAAAGATGAAGAGAGATCACTCTCTTCATTAACGGAACATGGGGGAGCTCCCCTAAACATTAAAGTTAATGGCTTGTCCGTGGACATAGTTGATGACGACAATCAGCCGGCAATAGGAATTAATATAGAACATACGACTTACAAGGCAGTAGTGTCGGACGGTCACCAAGACCATGAAATAGAATTGGAAATATCTGAATGAAATTGTGAGGTAAATATATGGGTAAAAAAATGGCAGTGATCGGGGCAGGTGCGGCCGGGAGTTATATTGGAGCCTTTCTGACGAGAGAAGGACATGATCTCGTTCTAATAGATATGTGGGGAGAACATGTGGATAAAATGAATTCCGACGGGATTGACGTTTCAGGGTCTCAAGGTCCCTTTAATGTTCCCGTACGGGCCCATCATTTATTTGATGCTTCCCAACTCAAAGATAAATACGACATCATATTTTTTGCTATGAAGTCATATGACACTGTATGGGCAGCCCATTTTGCGAAAAACCTGTTGGNCAATAATGGTGTGCTTGTGAGTAACCAGAACTGTATGAATGATTTAACCCTTGCTTCAATAGTAGGTTTTGAAAGGGAAATTGGTTGCGTTATGTCGGGAATAACAGTGGGGCTTTGGGAACCAGGTCATGTAAATCGTGGCGGGCAGCCAGGTAGAGACCGCGGACATGATGTGTTCAGGGTTGGGGAGCTACATGGCAGGATTACTCCAAGGGCGGAGGAGATTGCCGAACTTTTGTCTTGTATTGATGGCTCAAGNGCTACCTCAAACATATGGGGTGAGAGATGGTCAAAGCTTACTACAAATGCCTCCTCAAATCCTATAACGGCTATGACGGGACTTGGCTCAAACGGTGCANCAGAGCTTCCAGAAGCGAGAAGATTACAAATCGAAATTTCAAAGGAATCTTGCCGAGTAGCTCTAGCCCAAAACTTTGATGTTGAACCAATAAAAGGTATTACTGCAGATGTTTGGTCACGTGCGAATGAAGGCGATATTTATGAAGAGCTAGATGNAAAATTTTTNCCAAACCCTGGGGCAAGCGATTGGAAATCTTCTATGTCACAAGATGTAACCAAAGGCCGGAAGACTGAAGTTACCTTAATGAATGGATATATTTCAGAACAAGGTGCTCTGGCCGGGATACCCACCCCTGTTAACACTGCTATCACCTCTGTAGTGGATGAAATTGACCGAGGTGTCAGGCAGGCAGATGTGGTAAACATCAAAGAAGTTTTAACTAGAGCAGGAATAACATAAACAAGTATGTTTGAAGTTCTTCATGAGTTGTCGAATTGGATCAGAGAATTTGCCGAGACAGATTGGGCAATTCTAATATTGTTTGTAACAGCCTTNTTAGAATCGACTATTTCTCCTATTCCTCCTGATCCACTACTGATTCCTATGGCCATAATCAAGCCTAGCTCTGCCATCTGGCTTGCTGCTCTGTGCACCTTGGCCTCTGTGTTGGGAGCTGTACTGGGGCACTGGCTTGGATCTCAATTTGGGAGACCACTACTTGGTAAATTTGTCTCTGAAAGTAGGATTCAATCAGGAGAAACTCTGTTTGATAAATATGGTATTTGGGCTGTGTTGGTAGCCGCTGTTACGCCTATACCTTATAAAGTGTTTACTATTTTGGCCGGTGTGCTGAAATTAGATATGAAACGATTTCTCATCGCATCTATTATTGGGAGGGGAATGAGGTTTCTTAGCCTTGGTGTTGTGATATTTNTTTTCGGCGAAGAAGTCCAGCATTTCGTGGAAGAACAATTTGAAAAGCTCGCCTTGTTAGCGGGCGTTGGGGTAGTTGCTTCCGTTCTTTTTGTGGTGATCCTTGCTAAATGGAAAACTAAAAGAGACTCAGGGAAAAACCGGTCAGATACGCAGTAAATCAAAGTTCCATGCGGGATTGAAGCCGACTGGGGGGTTCCCGATTGAATTCATACCCTAAATGCTCATAGGCNCTTCTGGTGGCCACCCGTCCTCTTTGTGTACGATCTAGAAAGCCCATTTGGATCAAATATGGTTCGTAAACATCCTCAACAGTTTCTGACTCTTCATTAATTGAGGCAGCTATTGTGTCTAAGCCAACTGGCCCACCGTCAAATTTTTCAATAATGCATTTAACTACGTTTATATCCACCCCGTCGAGGCCCAAATCATCTATTTTTAAATCAGTTAAAGCTTTGAGTGCGACATCTTGAGTTATTATGTTGTCAGCCACCACTTGGGCATAATCTCTCACCCGTCTTAATAACCTGTTTGCGACCCTTGGGGTTCCTCGGGCCCGTTTCGCAATTTCATGAAGGCCGTCTGTGCTGTAGGCTACATCAAGAATTCTTGCTGATCGAAGAAGGATCTGCTCCATGTCCTGTACTGTATAAAAATCCAGCCGATGAATGGAACCGAACCTATCTCTAAGTGGTGAACTAATCATTCCGTAACGGGTAGTTGCGCCAATTAGAGTAAAAGGCTTTAGAGACAGATTCATGCTTCTTGCCTTGAGACCCTTGTCTATAACCCAGGTCACAAAAAAATCTTCCATGGCTGGATACAAAACTTCCTCTACTACTCGACTCAAACGATGTATTTCATCTATAAAAAGGACATCATCTTGCTGAAGCTGACTTAATATCGCTACCATGTCCCCAGCTCTTTCTATGGCTGGCCCAGATGTGGTCTTTATTCTAACTTCCATCTCCGTAGCTACGATATTTGATAAGGTTGTTTTTCCGAGTCCAGGAGGGCCATAAAGGAGAAGGTGGTCTAATGGTTCACCTCTCTGTTTGGCTGCCGTTATCGATATCGAAAGTGTGTTTTTTATACCGTCCTGACCCACATAAGAAGATAAATTCTTGGGACGTAAATTTGTATCAAGTTTATGATCCTCTTCGTGAGTACTTCCAGAAACGAGTCTATCTTCCACGTGTTTGATAGTCCTTTTTTAAAGTTTCTCTTTTGCCAGATTCTAGGTTTGATATAAACTCAGTGTCAATTAAAACTTAAAGCGGTTACAACATTACACCGTACTGGTTGGTTTGACACGTTTTTTTATAACCCAATAAACTCACAATGGAAATGTTACCTAATTGTGTTGGAGAATCTGTTTTATGGCAAAAAGAACAATAGACGAATGGGAAGACACTACATTGAGCCCTTTAAAAGAAAGGTTCGGTGAAAGAAGGGATTCTTTTGAAACGGCTTCCGGTATTCCGATAAACACTATTTATACTGAGCGAGCCACGCCGGGGCCCAATGATTTTACGGATGAATACCCAGGAGAATACCCTTTTACACGCGGCGTTCAACCAAATATGTACAGAGGTCGCCTTTGGACCATGAGGCAATACGCGGGACTAGCTTCTCCTGAAGAGTCAAATCGGAGGTATCGTTATCTACTGGATCAAGGCCAGACGGGCTTAAGTGTAGCGTTCGATTTGCCAACTCAAACCGGATATGACTCAGATCACCCAATGGCAACAGGGGAGGTAGGCCGGACGGGTGTTCCGATATCCAGCCTGGCTGATATGGAAATTCTGTTCGATAAAATTCCGTTGGATAAAGTTAGTACATCTATGACTATAAATGCGACTGCTTCTGTGCTGCTGGCCCTGTATATTGCGGTCGCCAAGAAGCAAGGAGCAACGCCAAAGGAACTAAGCGGGACTATACAAAACGATATTCTCAAGGAATACATAGCGAGGGGCACTTATATTTACCCGCCCGAGCCATCAATGCGTCTGATAACTGACGTTTTCCGGTTTTGCAGTAAAAATGTTCCGAAATGGAACACTATAAGTATTAGTGGTTACCATATGAGTGAGGCCGGAGCCAACGCTGTGCAGGAATTAGCCTTTACCTTTTCAAACGCTATCGCTTACGTTGAGGCGGCTATAGACTCAGGTTTGGACGTCGACGCTTTTGCGGGACGCCTTTCATTTTTCTTTGTTGCGCAAAACAATTTGTTTGAGGAAGTCGCCAAATATCGAGCAGCTAGGAGAATGTGGGCCAAAATAATGAGGGAAAGGTTTAATGCCAAAAATGACCGCTCTTGTATGATGCGTTTTCATACGCAAACAGCAGGCGTTACCTTAACTGCGCAGCAGCCCGATAACAATGTCATAAGAACAACAATCCAAGCCTTGGCAGCTGTATTAGGAGGGACTCAGTCATTGCATGTAAACTCCAAAGATGAAGCATTAGCTTTACCTACAGAGGAATCAGTTCAAATATCTCTNAGGACCCAACAAATACTGGCCCATGAAAGCGGAGTGTCTGAATCAGTGGACCCACTGGCAGGTTCCTATTATGTTGAGCATCTTACTGATGAATTGGAATCCCAAGCGTTTAAGTACATTGAATCGATGGATGAGATGGGAGGAGCTGTAGAGGCACTCAGGGAAGGATTTCAGATACAAGAAATTCACAACAGTGCCTACCAACACCAAAAAGAAGTGGAAAGCTTAGATAGAGTGGTCGTCGGGGTTAACCAATATCAGTCACCGACTCCCCCAATTGAAAAATTGCAAACAATATCCCCTAACGAAACTCAAAACCAACTGGCAAGATTGGCAAAAGTGAAATCTGAACGAAATGCTAAGGAAGTACAGGAATCCTTAGAGAATTTACGGACCGTTACTGAAGGTGGATCAAATACAATGCCAGCCTTAATAAAGTGTGTGGAATCATATGCCACGGTTGGAGAAATATCAGATGTGTTCCGGGATATTTTTGGAGAACAAACCGAATTCACCCCATTTTAATGAGCTGAGAGGAGTTAAAAAATGTCGGATCTTCTTTTAAGTGATGATGAAATTTTATTAAAAAACACAGTATCCGATTATTCGAAAAATGAATTGGTCCCTAGGGCGGCCGGATACGATGAAAGTGCACTGTTTCCCTGGGATAACGTATCTGGAATAGCCGACTTGGGGTTATTCGGCCTAACGATACCAGAAGAATATGGAGGGAGTGGTGGCACGACACGGCAATTGGCAATAGCAGCAGAGGAAATAGCGAAGGGATGCGCAGCTACCTCGGTAGTTTATATAGCTCACCTATCTTTATGTACCCAATTTATAAACATGTTTGGTAGTGAGGAACAAAAACGTAACTATTTACCGGATCTTGCATCAGGTAAAAAAATCGGAGCTTTTGCTTTATCNGAACCTGGAGCNGGNAGCGATGCAGCAGCTATAAAAACTTCGGCTGTGAGGTCTAATGGACACTATGTAGTGAATGGCATAAAGACCTGGATTAGTAACGCTCCTGAAGCCTCTATATTTGTGACTTTAGCAACCTCAGACACATCTAAAAAACATAAAGGCATAGAAGCCTTAATAGTGGAATCAGATACCGAGGGGATAGTGACAAACCAACTTCATGGGAANATGGGNGTCAGGGCTTCAACTGTTGGGGAGATCNTCTTTGATAACGTGCTGGTTCCGGCAAAAAACAGAATGGGTGAGGATGAGCAAGGGTTTAGGCAAACTATGGAAGTTTTAAATGCAAGCAGAATATCAATTGGGGCTCAATGTGTTGGCATAGCACAGGCGGCTTTGGAAGCGGCAGTTGATTATGCATTACATCGAGAGGCTTTCGGCGGGACCCTTTCAGATTTACAAGGGATCCAATGGATGATCGCAGAAATGGCTACCGAAATTGAGGCAGCTCGGCAATTAGTGATGAAATCTGCGTCCCTTAGGGACGCGAATCTACCATTTGCGACGGAAGCCGCAATGTCAAAACTGTACGGTTCTAAAGTTGCAATGGAGAGTGCTCACAAGGCCGTTCAAATACATGGCGGAACAGGCTATTTTGCTCCGACACCTGTGGAAAGATACTTTAGGGATGCCAGGGTCACAGAAATATATGAAGGAACTTCAGAAATTCAAAAGTTAGTGATTGCAAGAAACATTTTGAAAAAACAAGGATAATTAGGTGAATAACGAATCTATATGTAGCGCCAGGCACATAAATCATGTGTGCATTGCTGTTTTGAATATTGAGGAGACCCTGGAATTTTACGAAAATTTGTTCGGGGTTACTAAGTCNGGGGAAATAGAAACTATTGAGGATCAGGGTGTTAAAGCAGCCTTAGTGAGGGTCGGTGCTTCTCAATTGGAGTTTATTCAACCTATCGATAACGAAAATGGAGTTGCTAAATTCATAAATAGAAAAGGCGAAGGGGTTCATCATATCTGCTTCGAGGTAGATAATTTGGAATCCAGGCTCAAGGACCTAGATCTAGCGGGAGTCCAGTTGATAGATAAAGAACCNCGGGACGGTTTATCTGGAACCATCGGATTTATACATCCGAAGGCCACTGGAGGCGTTTTAATAGAATTAGTGGATCAAAAAACGGCTCGGAGATGATATGACATCCAAAATTATTAGAGTGCTGGTTGCAAAGCCAGGGTTAGATGGTCACGACAGAGGTGCCAAAATTATAGCGNGGGCGCTTCGTGATGCAGGCATGGAGGTGATTTACACCGGTATCAGGCAAACCCCGGAAATGATAGCTCAAGCAGCAATGCAAGAAGATGTAGACGTAATTGGCCTCAGCATATTGTCGGGNGCCCATATTGAACTNTTCCCNCAGATCATNANTGAATTGAATAATAGNGAAATGGGNGATACNTTGATTGTTGCAGGCGGGATNATACCTGAGTCAGANCATAACTACCTTACTGATATAGGNATNAAAGGGATATTTGGNCCGGGTACATCNACTNNAGATATAGTTACCTTCATCCAAGAATCGATTAAGTAATTTCTGTAAATATAATCTAAATCCACTCCATTAATGCTAGGTTAATGGAATTAAGTTAGTATTAGCTTTTGACTCATTGCATAAGAATGGTATAAATGGAAGAAATTTTGACCCTTATAT
>PAON01000038.1:0-30979 GCA_002708495.1 Dehalococcoidia bacterium
AAGTCGGTCGAAATCCGACACTGTCCCGCAACGGTAGGCTTTAAGAAGCAAGTCCGGTCAACCACTAAGTGCCACCATCTAGGTCTTCGCGGAAAGGCCAGGTTGAGATGACAACCTCCCCAACCGGCCCACACAGAAAAGAGTGGGTTTTTTATTTTCCCGCTGAAGGCCAAAACTAGACAGGTCTTTGAATAAAAAGGGGAATAATTTGTTTCGGCGAGTTTTGCTTAGTACTTTGATTGCTTTTGTATTAACAATAGGGATGGCTTCATGTTCTACGGGGGTTTCACCAAAACAACCCGATCCTGCGGCCCCAGCCTCCATTCCAGTAGCAATCAACATCCAACCTCAAAAACAAATACTGCCATCTACGCCGGTAGTAGCCCCTACACCTCTACCAACCGCTAAAGAAATAGAAATTCAAAGCCCCCCAAAAGGTAGGGTCGTCCAATATTTCCCGCCTCCATCACCCCCCACCCATGAAAAATTAACCGCCAAATTCCCATTAACTGTAATATCTAGAGATGGAATTGAGATGGTTTTCAATAAGCCTCCGGACCGTATCATTGCTTATGATGCGGCAGCAGTTGAAACTATTTTCGCAATAGGCCAGGGCCATAGAATTATAGGAACTCACAGCTGGGTTTCCCATCCTGTGGAAGTAGGAAATATTGAAAAAGTCGGCGATGCATTCAATATGAATATCGAACGTATTCTTGATCTAGACCCAGATTTAGTTTTCCTATTTTATCCAACCTTCAAAGAAGAATTGGAAAAAGCTGGCCTAAAAGTACTTTTGTTAGAATCGGTTGACAACGACTTGATGAAAATGGCTGACACCTTCAGGACATGGGGTCAGATCACTGGAGCGGTGAACGAAGCAGAAATATTAGCCGAGAACTTCGAGTCAAGAATCACCGAAATCAAATTAGTTTTGGACCCGTACCATTCTGGACCCTCCATCTTTCAAGATGTAGGAGATCTTTGGACTCCCGGCAACAACACACTAATGGGAAGTGTATTTCGATTGTTAAAACTCAAAAATGTTGCTCATGACGTAGATAACTACGGGCAATTAAGCCCTGAGGTGATCATAGAACGAAATCCTCAAATCATAATAAGCTCTACTCCTGATTTAATGTATCAAAATCCCGCTTTTAATGAATTATTACCCGTCAAAAACAAATCTATTTTCAAATCAAACGACGACTATCTTGGTATTTCTGGACCAAGATTCATATTAGGTTTAGAAGAGCTAGCAAATGAATTTTACCCTGGTCTTTTCAAATGAAATCCCCAGCTAATACTAGTAATCAAGACCTTGTATTAGCGTATAAATATCCTTGGGACAAAATAGCTCTCGGGATAGTTGTAATACTCATTTGTGCTGTTAGCGGTGTGGCTGTTGGATCAGTGCATATACCCATAACTTCTGTATTTTTAATACTATTTTCGAAATTAGATTTGTTTAACGAGTCAGGCGAACTGACATCTGCTTGGCACACAATAATATGGAACATTAGATTCCCCAGAGTTGTCCTTGCATTACTCGTTGGAGCATCCCTCGGCATTTCGGGGGCCACATACCAAGGTTTATTTAAAAACCCATTGGCGGATCCATATTTAATCGGGGTTGCCTCAGGAGCATCACTTGGTGCTACCATTGTTTTCCTCTCAGGAATACCCTTCACGTATGGATACTTCAGTCTCCTGCCAGTAGCTTCGTTTTGTGGGGGAATTGTTGCAGTTTTTATCGCATACCTAATCTCCATAAAATCTGGCAACACCCACTTGTCGACACTACTTTTAGCAGGATTAGCCATTGGAGCATTTGCGACAGCTATCACTGGAATTCTGATGTTAAGAAGTGATCCTGATTTGAGGCCATTACTCAGCTGGCTCATGGGTGGATTCATAAGGGCGCAATGGTCTCACTCAATATTAATAATGCCTTATATGATAGTAGGCGTGAGTTTCATTTTGAGCCACAGCCGAATATTAAACACCATGCAACTTGAGGGATATTACGCTGAATCGTTAGGTGTCAACATAGAGAAGAGCAAACGTATATTGATAGTATCAGCAACCTTGGTCACAGCCGCCGCAGTCTCATTTAGTGGTCTGATAGGCTTTGTAGGGTTAATAGCCCCTCACATCATACGGCTTTTATGGGGCACTGATTATCGAACATTACTACCTCTTTCCGGCCTAACAGGTGCTGCTTTTCTAATTCTCGCCGATTTGACAGCTAGAACAATCGTGAGTCCCATTGAATTGCCAGTTGGAATAATAACTGCCTTAGTAGGGTCTCCTTTTTTTGTTTATGTACTTTTAAAAACCAAAGGAAGCACTATTGATGGTTATTAATCTTCATAATGTTTCATTCAAATATGGAAATATGAATGTGATTCAAGGAATCACTACAGATTTCAAACCAGGAGAATTAGTTTCTCTAGTCGGGCCGAATGGAGCTGGAAAGACTACCCTATTGAAACTACTATCCGGTACATTAAAACCCTCATCTGGAAAAATATATATATATGATCAGCTAAGTCACAATCTTACACATAAGAACCGAGCTATTTGGATATCAATGGTCCCGCAAAACCCCAAACTTCCAGATGAAATTAGCATTCCAGATTTCGTGATGTTGGGACGTAATCCTCACCTTGGATTACTTCAATGGGAATCAAAAGAAGATTTCAATATAGCACGCAAATCCATGTTTTTAACGGAAATAGATTATCTCTCCAAAAGAAAATTAGGGGAAATTTCAGGGGGGGAAAAACAACGTGCTATGTTAGCTCTGGCGATTACCCAACAATCACCAATAATGCTATTAGATGAACCGACTTCCAATTTAGATATTTCTCATCAAATGAAAGTTATGAAAATCATAAAAAAAATACACGAGCAAAAATCTGAGTTTGGGGTCACTGTTCTGGCTATACACGATCTAAATATTGCAGCTCAATTCAGTGATAGAATCCTTCTATTTTCAAAGGGATCTATCGCTGCAGACGGAACACCTGAAGAAGTGTTAACAAAAAATAACATTAAATCCATTTATGGATCAGAAGTGACAATAATCACTCACCCAGAACATGGAACTCCCGTAATTCTTCCCTGAAACAGTTCTTTTATTCAAGAGTGCCTTCGTTTTTGTATCGCTTGGCTAAATCGGAATAAATATCGGCAAGTTCCACCTGCAAATCTAAATGCTTTTTGTTAATTTCACCTCTAACTCTCCCGGGCATACCCACAACAATGGACCTCTTTGGGATATCCATGTTCTCTAGCAGCATAGCCCCCGACCCAACCACACTATTTTCCCCGATTATCACCCCGTCATTTAATATAGACCCATTGCCGATCAGTGACTGATCCCCTATGTATTTAGAATGACACATTACCCTATGGCCNACAGTTACGTAGNCNCCNATTTCGACGTCAGCGTCTCCATGCACCACAGAATTATCTTGAATATTTGTATATTTGCCGATTTTTACCTTACCTNNATCGCCTCTTATAACGGTTCCAGGCCAAATACTCGATCCTTCACCTATTTCTACATCACCTACAACATAAGCCGCTTCACTGACAAAAGCAGTTGGGTGAACCAGTGGGGTTTTATCTTCAAGGGTTTTTATCAACATATCCTCCAATTTCATTGAGATGATAGAATAGGAATCAACTAACTTCCTCCTATACTAATTTTTCTATTTCCTATGCAATACAACGTAAACTTGATTTCATATTTAAGGCACCTGCCATTGATTGCTGTGACAATTATAGTTTGCTCATTACTATCTTGTAATAATAATTCCAACAGGGCAACTTTAGTGGTCCCTACCGAAGAACCGGTGCCCACAGTCAATAAAATTTCCCGAGAAACCGAAATCACCCCGACTATCACACCAACAATTCCTATGTCGGCATCACCAACCCCTGAAATAGAAGCCTTGTTTCTCTACAACCGTGGCCTTAATTTATTGAGATCGGAGCAGTTCATCGAATCTGCTAACAGCTTTTCCACCCTAATTAAAAGAATGCCTGACTTAGCCATTGCGTATAAATCTAGAGGTGCAGCTTATTACCATTTGGAGAGATACGAACTTGCTAAAACAGATCTAGAAAAAGCGTTAACCTTGGATGTAGACCTTGGGGGAACCCACCTATACCTAGGTTTAATTCATAAAAAGAACGGAAACGTGGCGGAGGCAAAAAAAGAGTTGCAAATGGCTATTAATTTAATTCACCCGATCAGAGAAACAGAAGAATTGCTAATTGCAGAATCAGCCTTGGCAAATCTAGGGCGATAATCGGAATCAATTCGGATAGTATTTACCTAATAAGGAAAATTACGTCTCCGTCCAATATTTGATCACCTTGAGACACACTTGTCCCCATAATAGTGCCCGCCATATCTGATTTAAGAGTTTGTTGCATCTTCATCGATTCCAACACACATATATCCTGACCTTGAGACACATCATCCCCAGNCTGTACCAAAATAGATATTATGGTCCCTGGCATCGGGCTTTTGAATTCCTTGTAATTGTCCGTCCTCATTCCAACAGAGTTGGAAATAGGACCGGAAACTTCCTCAATTAGTTCACTTGTTTTCCCTACATGCTCTAATTTCACCTCAAATCTTTCACCATCAACTAAAACAACTGCGGAGTCAGAGGAGATGCTGTCTACCTCGATGTTATACCATTTTTTTTCAACTCGAATTTTCATAAGACTAGGCCACCAATGATATAAAAACACCTGCTATGACAGCAGATCCAATCACCCCTGCCACGTTAGGGCCCATCGCATGNGGCAACAAAAAATTATTCGGATTCGCCTGTTGNCCCAGGTGATGTGAGATACGTGCAGCCATCGGTACAGCTGAAACACCAGCTGAACCAATGAGAGGATTTATTTTTTCATCGAGAAATAAGTTCATGATTTTTGCAAAAAGTATCCCCCCAATAGTCCCACAAGAAAAAGCGACTAAACCAAGAATCAAGATCACCATAGTCTGCCAATCGAAGACCCTTTCGGCAGTTAGTTGGGTACCTACTGTAATCATTAGGAAAATTGTGGCGATATTCAAAATCTCATTAGATGCAGATTTTGTCAATCGAGGGACAGCTCCACTCTCGCGGAACAAATTACCTATCATGAACATGGCAATCAGTGGNGCAGATTTGGGAACCACCANTATTATCGCTATTAAAGCCACGTTAGGAAATATTAATTTTTCGAGCTTTGAAACCTCTCTGAGAGGTCTCATAACTATCTGCCGCTCTTTTTCCGTAGTGAACAGTTTCATTAATGGGGGCTGAATAAATGCAACAGCGGCCATGTAAGAGTAAGCTATAACAGCCGTTATACCTAATATCTCTGGTGCCAATCGTGCCGAAAGGAATATCGTTGTAGGGCCATCGGCCCCACCGATGATACCAATCGATGCAGCCTCTTCAATCCCAAAATTCATTCCTAGAGATCCTGCAATTAAAGCTCCCCAAAATGCAACAAATATGCCTATTTGAGCGGCAGCACCCAAAAGTAAAGTTTTGGGGTTTGCTATTACCGGGCCAAAATCTGTTAGTGCGCCTATTCCAAGAAAAATAATAGGAGGCAATATATTCCAAAAAGATAAACCATAATGAAAAAAGACACCGAATATCCCAGCCTCTTGATTCAAAGAATCTGAAGNTGGTGGTGTAATTAAACCNGTCAAAGGTAGATTCGCTGCTATTATTCCCAATCCTATTGGTAGGAGNTCATATGGTTCCCAGTCTTTTTTTATGGCGAGGTATATAAATATAAGGCCAACAAAAATCATCACCATATCCCGCCACCCTATATTGGAGAGACCTGTTGTTCTTATAAAATCAAGAAGTTGTTCTATCACTTATATACACCATCAATGTGATCGGTTCAATTATTTCGCTTCCGAATCTATTTTAGAATCACGTCCGTTAGCGGACAGAAAAGCAAAGGCGGCNGCGGCGGCCTTTGCTTTTCTCGCCAACTCCTGTTGCTGTTCTTCAGTAGGAGCCACATAGGGGGGATCTATTTTATTAGAAACGTATTTAGTCACTAATATTGAGGTAATCAATACCAAAAGTAGTANAAATGACGTGCCCATACCAATAACTGTTAGATAGGCACCTTGTGTTAGGATCGATGAGTCGATGAGAATTACACCAGTTATACTATGATTTTAGAACCTAAGGATTNTACACTATTATCACTGTTTTGTCGGAACCCCAGACGGCATTACGTTAGCAAATACTATTTATGATTGATAACCTCATTAAAGCCGCCATCTTAAATAAACAAATCTATCCGGAGTTCAAGAGCCGGCCAGAACTTGTCATACAATCTCTGGGAACNGTGGCAATTACGGGCNTTTCNAGCGCAATATATCTGCATTACAAAGGTACCGTGATTAATCCAGAAAGCGAATTCGCCCGTCTTCAGATGATGACAGTGGCATTTTCCACTATTTTTGTTGGGATGATGATGTGGTCATTCATTAACAACACATTATGCGGGCTTATGGGNGGAGACGCAGAGTTTAGAGATACTATTCGTAGTACTGGCATAGCATATGGCCCGGGAGTNGGATTAATTTTAGCAACGATCCCTATAGTGGGAGATTACATACTATTAATAACTTTAGTGTGGCTGTTAGTCGCGGTGACNATCGGAGTAAAAACGACTCATAACATTACCCTCCTTAAAGCATTTTTCCCTTCGGCGATAGGTTGGTTCATGGCATGGATATTGCTTCCATGGTTGATGATTATAGGCCCTTATTTCACGAATCCTATGCTGGATTAAGAATTAGGCACAGATTGGGTGATGATATCCCACTGGCTTGATAGCAATTTTTTGGTATTTTGAAATAGTGATGCTTCCACTATATCTATATCCATATCTTTAAGCTCAGCAATTTTTTNCGTGATAGGCCTTAGGTAACGAGGTTCTGTCCAATTATCACGATTTTTTTTAAACGGCTGAGGAGCCGAATCCGTCTCAATAACTATGTTCTCTATAGGGATNTTAGTAACTANTTCCTGCAGATGTGGCAACCGAAATATTGGCCTGGCAATCGATATATAAAACCCCAGATCTATTACCTGATGAGCCTCNTCTAGTGAGCCTTGGAAATAGTGCATTATTCCACCCACTTCATAGCCTTTTTCTTCTTTCAAAACTCTAAGACAGTCCTGATGAGCCTCTCGGCTGTGAAAAACGATAGGTAACTTCAGTGCCCTGGCTATATTGATTTGCTCTCTGAAGGCTGTAAATTGCCACGCCCTGTCGGGCATACCTTCCATATAATCTAATCCGATTTCGCTCATCACTATAACCTTTGGTTCATTTGAAGCTAATTCAGTTAATATTTGATAGTCTTCCGTCGTTAGTGGTTTGTATATATCCATTGGATGTACTCCCACCCCTGAAAAAAATGAGTGGAACCTTCGTGCCAGATCAACAGACCGAGTAGAGGAATCTACCGTCGTACCTGCACATATGACAAACCCAACTCCAACATCGTGACCTCGGCCTAGAATAGCCTCAATCTCACCATCAGGAAAAGCATCTAAATGAACATGGGTGTCAATTAACATACGGGACCATCAGAAACATAATGTCATAGATTACCGGCGTTGATTATACTTAAATCATCAATCAACATAAAGTTTAATCCTTGAAATTGTGTAATGGCCCCCATATGAAAAATTTCATGCACCTAGCAATAATATTTGGCCTCATAGCAGGGTTTGTTTTTTTTGCATGTACCGATCAATCCAAATTGGAACAGGAAATTTTCGAGAATCAACCTTATGTCAATGCGGATATTACTCCCATACCTACAATAGGGATAAACCTAAGTCCCAAGGCAACATCCTCTCCTATCCAAANCANGGTGACCCCTACCCCTTTATCCATAGAAAATGGNTCTCCAGATAAATCATTGGAACCGNCCATTCCTATAAATAAAANTCCGCCGATATTCAAAGGCAAACGAGGNGGAACTTTAAAATTAATTTCGAAACATTATTTTGACTCANNAGACCCTCATGAAAATTATTCTGGGGCACACTCCACCTGGGGATTGGGAATAATTTATCAAAGACTTTTGAAGTTTAGTAATGGNCCCAATATNACATTGCCTTCTAAAGCCACTGAATGCGATGNTTGCAGCTCATGGCAGATGGTAGATAACAAAACTTTTATTTTTGATNTCGACACAAATATCAANTGGGTGTCTGAAGAGGCGGACGATATGAAACGATTGTTGCCAGAAGACATAAAATTTAGCTTAGATCGCCAGATGGATAAAAATCAGGAACATTCGNACAGATTTCATATGGTCCGNAGCATAGACGTAAAGTCCAAAAATCAGATTCAGATAAATTTAAANGTCCCGGATGCAGATTTTTTTATCTCTTTAGCAGATGGAAGATCTAAATTATTATCAAAATCAGACATCAACAACCCCACGAAAATCGAATCAGCCCCACCCATNGGATCTGGTCCTTGGAGATTGTCGAAACTTGTAGACGATTCCTATTCCTCAGTAGAAAATGTTTATTCAGCACCTAATCCCCCATATTTGGATTCGATAGAGTTTCATATCATCACAGATCCTCAAGCAAGATTAAGTGCCTATAGTGTGGGGTTGATTGACGTTTATAAAATAGAGGATTCTTTATCAGAGTTAGACATAGCACTTGAGAATCCGGAACCAGGACTAGGTTTTGAAATAGCTTTTAACACAGCTAAACCACCATTTGACGATGATCANACGAGGTTTTTGGCCAGATCATCAATAAACCCTGACGANATCATTCAAAAAGCCTGGGATAATTATGCTTTCTTCTCATTGGGGTTTGTCACCAATCATCCTTCGTGGATTCCCGACAGGTCTGATTGGGAATCATATTTTTACCCTTTCCAACACCCAGAAGCGTTAAAAAAGAATATCCCGATAGCCATAACCACAAGTGATTTCGGTTCACGGTATAAGAAAAGCGCAGAAATTGCCTCACAACAGCTTACAGTTGTGGGATTTGATCCAATAATTAATTTTGTGAACCGCAGACAATATGCTGAGAAAGTCTGGAGGCAAAGTGATTTCGATGTGTTAATGGGACCAACATTTCCTCAATCATCNACTAACAGTTTTGTTATCCCTGTACTCCACAGTCAAGGTGAATGGAATACCTCAAATCACAAAGATTTAAGGCTAGATGAGCTCATAGAGAAACAATCCCAAGAATACAACCTTGAAAAACGCTCAGAGATCATTAATAAAATAAACACACATCTACTAGAAAAATCCTATCGTTTCATGCCCGCAACCGAAAAAAGTTTATGGGCCTGGACCGAGGATTTAAAAAACATGCATCCAAACTTTTCTGGNTTCGAATATTCACATTGGGAGAGAGTNTGGCTCGATCGTTGATTTATTTTCTTTCTGAAAGAGCATCNTCAAGNGCAGACCANGNCAATAACGCACATTTTACCCTTACAGGNAAATTCCTAACGCTAATCAAAGCTGAAAGNTCTCCTANAAATTCNNCTNCCACATTTTCCCCNNNAGGTTTCCTCATNGACTCGACAAACCTGATGGATAGTANTGCTGCTTCTTGAANCGTTAAACCGGTGACTGCCTCTGACAACAATGACCCAGAAGCNATATTTATAGCGCATCCATCCCCAGANAATTGNATNCGCTCAATTAANTTTTCACCNTTTAANCCAATTTGAAAATGNNCTTCGTCACCGCAAAANGGNTTTANNGCATCGCCTGNTAGATCAAAATGANCAATTANTGAAGTGTTTCNNGGGNTTCTGCAATGATCAAGGATAACTCTATCCCTATAAATATCATCGATATTATTCAGATCCATCCCTGAAATACCTCAGCGCTTCTGTTACACCGTCTACCAAAATATCCACTTCCCTCTCCGTGTTATATAAGTAAAAACTTGCCCTTACTGTGGCTGCCACCCCTAAACTNCGCACCAAAGGCATAGCACAGTGGTGCCCTGTTCTTACAGCAATACCCCTCCTATCAAGGAATGTGCCCAAATCGTGAGGATGAACATCTACCGTATTAAAAGAAAATACTCCACCTCTTATCTCAGGATCGTCTGGTCCAAACAGGTCCATACCTTCTAAATCTGCTTCCTTAAACCTATTTAATGCATAACTGGTTAAATTCTTCTCGTGCGTCCTGACATCCCCCATACCCAGGTCATTTAGATAATCAACAGCGGAACCAAGCCCAATAGAATCAGCTATGTTAGGGGTTCCGGCCTCAAATCTCATTGGTAAATCTGCCCAAGATGCCTCTTGATAAGATACCTCCAGTACCATTTCACCTCCCGTCAGGAAAGGTTCCATAGTATTNAATATATCNCGCTTCACATACAGGGCGCCTATTCCTGTGGGTCCTAGCATTTTATGCCCTGAAAATACCAAAAAATCACAATTCAATTCCTGAACATTCGTAGGCATATGNGGTACNCTTTGTGCTCCGTCTACCAAGATTTTTGCGCCCTGCCGATGGGCTTTTTCACCCAATTCCCTCACAGGATTAATGGTGCCTAAGGCATTTGACATATGAACCGCCGATACTAGNACTGTCCTCTCTGTAATTAGGTCATCAACTGTATCCATATCTAAGGTTCCGTTTTCTCTCATGGGTATGAATTTTATGACTGCATTTTTCCTCCTAGCGAGTTCTTGCCAGGGAACCAAATTACTGTGATGTTCCATGGGGGTCAACAAAATCTCATCTCCTTCATGCACATTATCTTCGCCCCATGAATAAGCGATGAGATTTAAGCTCTCAGAAGCATTCCTAGTCCACACAACTAAGTCAGAAGACTCAGAATTAATAAATCTAGCCACCTTTTCCCTTGCTTCTTCAAATTTATCTGTAGCCTCCATGCTTAATGTGTGAACACCTCTGTGAACATTTGCATTATAATTTTCGTAGTAATCAACTAGAGCATCGATTACCTGCCGAGGTTTCTGGCTAGTCGCCGCATTATCTAGATAAACTAAAGGGTTACCATAGATAATTTTAGATAAGATCGGAAAATCATCTCTTATTTTTTCAACATCGAACATTAAATAAATTTACTCCCAAACAAAGATGACATTTTAGTGTTGCTTCAAATCTGTAATTTGATAAATTGGGTTTTTCTAGCTAAATCAGATACTGTTATTGAGAATAAAACCCCATGTATTGCTTCTTCAACTGTCCTCCATAATTCTTTCTGAGCACATGCTGGTGAATGAACGCAAAAATTATCGTCATCCAAGCAATTGACCAAATTATTCGTACCATCCAACACTTCCATGATAGAACTCAAATGTATTGTGTCCGGATCAACCGCTAGTTGATGACCTCCGTTCGGGCCTCTGGTACTTTTAACAAACCCCGCCTTTTTCAAGGAGTTAAGTACCTGAGCCAGATATGCATTTGGAATGGCAGTTCTCTGTGAAATATCAAAGGATCTCAGTGAATTCCCGTCAGACCCATACATTGCTAAATCCACCAGTGCTCTCACACCATAATCAACTTTAATCGGTACATGCATAGTTCACCTCACCCCACAATAGGAACTACTCAGTAGATATGACCTCATTTTCATCATGAATTGCTGAATGCAAAGTATGCCAAGCAAGGGTAGCGCATTTTATTCTCGCCGGATATCGGGAAACTCCCTGAAAAATTTCTAGGTCGCCTAATATATCGGAGTCATATGAGTCTCCAGGACTCCTGGTAATCATTTTTCGGAATGCTACAAACATGCCTTCAGCGTGATCTAGTGTTTTTCCCTTCAATTCCTCAGTCATCATCGATGCCGAGGATTTGGATATTGCACATCCAACCCCCCTGAACGCTACATCAGACACTAAGTCGTCTTCTAAATGTAACTGGAGTGTTATTTGATCACCACATAAAGGGTTGAATCCATCTGCAAAATTAGTTGGATTTTTGATCTCTCCAAAATTACGAGGCCTTCTATTATGATCCATCACGATTTCTTGGTATAAATCCTCGAGGTCATACATAGCTAAAACTCAAACTTATGACTAGGCAAAGAAGTAAGAAAGGATTCCGCAAGATATGATCTCAGTTCTGGTATTTCTACCTTATCAATTATTTCCCCGGCGAATCCATAAATTATCAATCGACTAGCGGCTTCTAGATCAATTCCCCTACTCCTCATATAAAAAACGGTATCGGCATCTATATTCCCAGCGGTAGCCCCATGGGCGCATTTCACGTCGTCAGCGTATATAAACAACGCCGGTTTACTATCTACTTCAGCATGTGGTGACAGTATTAAATTTTTATCTGATTGTACGGAATTCGTCTTCTGTGCTTCTTTCCTAACTAAGACTGTACCGCCAAACACCGCCCTTGATCTACCTGCTAGTATTCCTTTGTAAAATAGGTTGCTCTGACAGTTCGGACGAACATGGTCAATATTAATGAAATTATCCATATGCTGAGCACCATTTGTGAAATACAAACCTTGCAAATCACAGGAGGCATTTTCCCCCTCTATCGACACATTTAAGTCATAGCGTCCGATTCCGCAACCACGGAAAAACGATCTAGAATTAAATGCTCCATTAGTATCTATTCTTACCCTGCCATAGCCGACATCATAGGTATCATCAGTCTCATTCATTAAACGATAATGATTAACAGTTGCGTCCTCCCCCACATATATTTCAGAAACGGAATTAGTAAATGTCTGATCGCCGCTGCCCCCAACGTAATTCTCAATGACACTGACTATGGAATTTCCACCTGTAGTTATCAAAACTCGAGGATAATTCACTGTGTCGGACAACCCTTGATTGAAAAAAATAAGGTTTATGACAATCCCGGAGTTCTCTCCCTGGGGAACCGTTATTATCGGACCATCTGACATGAATGCCGTATTCAATGCGGCAAATCCATCATCTGAATAATCCATAATCCCGCCAACATTGCTGGTAAGGTTTGCAGCTAGGTCATTTGAAGCCATATTGGAAATTTGTATATTTGTGGACAAACTACCTGGAAAGGTCTCTTGATAATGGCCATTAACAAAGAGGAGATTAACCCAAGATTCGTGCCATGGGGCTATCAATTTAATATCGTCTAAATCTATTTTTTCAAACTTTGCCGAAGAATATTCGATATTTGCTATCGGTCTGGCATTAGTGTATTTCCACTTCTCATTGCCTTTTCTTCGTACGGGAAAACCTATTTCCCGAAAGGTATCCATTGCTTTATTTCTCAGATCAGATGACCACTCCGGGCTAATGGAGGAAAGATTATCAAAATCCTCTTCGTATTTATTCAGGACTAAGCTGGCCTCTTGCATTAAGGGGTCACCTCTTTACCAGCAGTATCCTTTACCCAATCGTACCCTTTTTCTTCTAATTCCATTGCAAGGCTACTATCACCAGAACGCACTATCTTACCGTCTACTAATACGTGCACATAATCAGGAGTAATGTAATCCAAAATCCGCTGGTAGTGGGTGACGATTAAAATTGCTTTTTCAGGGCTTTTAAAAATATTTACCCCATGGGAAACAATTCTTAAAGCGTCGATATCCAACCCAGAGTCTGTTTCGTCTAATAAAGCTAAAGACGGGTCCAAGAGTGCTAGCTGCAATATTTCGTTCCGTTTTTTCTCTCCGCCCGAAAATCCCTCATTTACTGAACGTCGCACAAGGTCGGGGTCCATTTCCATGAGCTGTCGCTTTTCTTCCAGCAATTTATCGAAGTCTCTTATTTTGAGCTCTTCCTGCCCGTTTCCTTTTCGGTTTGCATCAATAGCAGCTTTTAAAAATTGCCAGGTCCTAACCCCTGGTAGTTCAACAGGATATTGGAATGCAAGAAATATGCCGGTTCTGGCCCTGATTTCAGGTTCAACTTCGAGTATACTGCTCCCCTTGTAAACAATATCTCCGCTGATGACGCTATAGCCAGGTCGACCGGCTATAACGTTTGCGAGAGTACTTTTGCCAGAACCATTAGGTCCCATAATGGCATGCACTTCCCCCTCACCAATACTAAGATTTATTCCTTTTAATATCTCTGTTTCCGCTACAGAGACGTGCAAATTTTTGATTTCAATCAATTTCTGAGAATTTGACATTTAACCTACCGCACCCTCCAAACTCACTCTCAATAATTGTGAAGCTTCCATAGCAAATTCAAAAGGCAGCTCTTTAAAAATACCACGACAAAACCCATTTATTATCATATAGTTGGCTTCCTCTAAATCTATACCTCGTTGCTGAAGATAGAAAAGCTGATCGTCATTAACTTTCGAAGTCGTGGCCTCATGACCCATTTTAGCGGTAGGGTTACGTACTTCTATATAGGGAACAGTATGGGCACCGCACTCATCACCGATTAACAAAGAGTCACACTGAGTGAAATTTCTGGCGTTATCTGCGCTAGCCAATATAGAAACCTGGCCCCGATAAGTGTTCTCTGCCTTACCGGCCGAAATCCCTTTTGCAATAATAGTGCTTTTGGTGTTCTTACCGATGTGTATCATCTTTGTTCCGGTATCGGCTTGTTGATAGTTGTTGACCAAAGCAACTGAATAGAATTCACCAACAGAATTATCACCTTGGAGAATCACACTAGGGTATTTCCAGGTTATTGCAGAACCAGTCTCAACTTGAGTCCAAGATATTTTTGAATTCTCGCCTCTAGCGGCCCCACGCTTTGTGACAAAATTGTAAACACCACCTTCGCCATTTTTGTCCCCTGGATACCAGTTCTGTAAGGTGGAGTATTTTATCTCTGCATCCTTTAGAGCAACCAGCTCTACAACAGCCGCATGCAACTGATGGCTCTTTCTCATCGGAGCAGTACATCCTTCCAAATAACTGACGTAACTGCCTTCATCAGCAATTATCAAGGTTCTCTCAAATTGCCCGGAGTCAGCCTCATTGATCCTAAAATAGGTCATTAATTCAATCGGGCATCGGACACCAGGCGGGACATAACAAAACGATCCGTCACTGAAGACTGCCGAATTAAGTGTTGCATAAAAATTATCGCTATACGGAACCACAGAGCCCAGGTATTTTTGAACCAGATCGGGGTATTTTTGTACAGCCTCACTTATGGGACAGAATATAACCCCGGCCTCTTTCAACGTGTCCTGGTAGGTAGTTGCTACAGAAACACTGTCGAGAACCGCATCGATTGCTACACCTGATAATTTTTCCTGCTCATGTAAAGGAATCCCCAATTTATCAAATGCNTCGAGTATTTCTGGGTCCACTTCATCAAGGCTTTTCGGTGCGTCATCGCTAGATTTAGGNGCGGCGTAGTAGATGATGTCTTGAAAATCAATATCCTCAAAATGGATCTTCGCCCACTTTGGAGAGGCATCATCCCCTTGATTTAACCAGTGTGCAAATGCCCTCAACCTCCATTCCAGCAACCAGTCTGGTTCCTTTTTCTTTGCAGATATAAACCGGACAATATCTTCATTCAAACCTTTTGGAGCCACATCAGATTCTATATCAAACTCAAAACCCCATTTATATTGAGTATCCTCAACTCCTGTCTGTCTGGATATAACCTTTTGGTCAGCCATTCAAGACCTCTCCTTCAGCAATTTCTTCTTTTGATAAGCAGCAGCGCAACTTGTAAGCCACATTAATATTCAGGCCCACAAACATTCAAGCCCACATGTTCAAAATTTGTTGAGTTAATCAGTCAACAATAACTGATCAAATATAACATTTGTAGGATTCAAGGGTCAAAAAGGTTTCTGAAACTACAGCTGGGAAAATAATCTTGCCGTAAATCTTGTAATTGCCGTGTGTATTACCCCAAACCCATTATTTGTACGAGAACCTCTCTATTGCCGACCATTTCACCTTTAATACCATCAAGTTCGACCATAAATATTCGTTGCCACTCGCCTAATGGCATCTCTCCGTCGATCACGGGTACCATTTCGCTAGAGCCGAGTACTAAATGCTGGCAATGGGAATGACCATTGGGACATTCATTCTCATGCATGTGTACTGTCCTCACATCGAAATCGTTGTGCCTATAAGAAGCCTCTTTTGAAGAAACACTTTCCAACATTCCTTTGAAATCTTCAAGCAAAAGCGGCTCATTCTCCTGTATCACAATGGCTGAGGTAGTGTGACGTGAGAATACAAGAAGCATGCCATTGGAAATCCCAGAAGCTTTCAGAAATCCACTCACTTCATCTGTTATATCAATAAATTCAGGCGACGAACTAGAGGATACCTTCAAATAATAAGTAACGGTTTTCATCGTGGCGTGCGAAACGCTCATATATCAACCCACCTCTCAGACTGTCAATTCAAATTCATTATTCTAGTTGGAGCAAATATTATAATAGATATCGGGAAACTTCACTCATCCTCAGATTCTACCCTAGAAGCCTTTATCTACAAGTCTAAAAGCTCCTATCTACAAGGAAGGATACAAGTGCTTGAAATTCTTCCTTGGAATTTTTACTGAACCCAATCTCTTGTATGTCTTTACTGACCTCTAATGCATAATTTTCGACCAGTCCCTGACAATAATGGCCGGCTTTAGTAGCATCTAAGATATCCAAAACGCGGTCTACATGATGATCTTCTATAAATTCCAGTGAGTACAACTCAGATATCTCTTCTTGATATGGTTGGGTTTCCCGAGCATGAATTATAGGAAGAGTGTTTTTCTTTCTGCGTATGTCAGAACCAACAGGCTTTCCAGTGGATGTAGTTTCACCCCAAGTGCCCAAAATATCATCCCTAATTTGAAACATAAATCCTAGCTTAATGCCGATTTCCCGAAAAATATCTGCAACTCTTCCACCCCTCGAACCGATGACAGCCCCTATGTGTACTGAGGACCTGAGTAGTGCTCCGGTTTTATGGGAAATCATTTTCATATACTGATCCACACTTATGCCATCCCCGCCCTCAAAGGATATATCCATGTATTGGCCTTCGATCATTTCTAAACAAGCCTCTGACACGATTGATGAAGAAACAGTTAGAAGTTTTGAGTGGTCTGATGGCATAGTAGACATAGATTTATCAGCCAACACCCTCATCACATTTCCAGCAACTAAGGCTTTTGGAATACCCCATACATTCCAAAGAGTAGGGCGGTGGTGTCTTATCTCATCAGAATCTTGTATTTCATCGTGTATCAGAGAAAAATTATGTATTAACTCGAGTGATACCGCTGCCGGGAGNGCTTTTTCTATGTCGCCCCCCAAGGCATCACAAGTAAAAAGGCATAAAGAGGGCCGTATGCCTTTCCCTTTTTTGGTCTCGAGGGGTGCACCATAGGCATCCGACCAGCCCATGCAATATCTCAACATGTCATACAGGAAGATGCGTCGGTCCGAGATAGCATCTTTTAATGCAAGGTCCAAAACATCTTTATATCTACTAAGAACTAAGGGAAGTTCTGGTTTCAAATNGACATTATCNGCCAATTGTTTCTCTCAGATTATTAATTTTTACGAACCGATTCCCATTGTATTAGTTTCAGCAGANGTGCATAAAGGGGCTCNGAATTTTAATAGATCATTACNGGNTGTGCTGTTTAATGAAATTAATNCCCGGAAATTATCCAATATAGCCATGTATGACTATACGTTTGTGCGTTTTTTCACTTGCTAGNGAAAAGAGCGGTGTGCTATATTTCGGCATAGAGTTGTAGTGGTCAAGTGGGAACTTTTTAATGTGTTGTAACTACGACCAATCCTCTAGAGATAACGGTGTAAATAATGGCTGATGAAATGAACATCTATTTCACACAATACGGTATTATCGCCATATTTGCCGCATTGGCTGTTGCCGTGCCCACTAGCATGCTTCTAATTGGCTGGGCACTATCCCTATTAAAAGTGAGACCCAAGAAACCATCATTTGTGAAAAATAGCATATATGANTGTGGNTTTGAGACCATTACTGAACGATGGAGCCAATTTAATTTTCGATATTACAGCATAGCCTTGCTATTTGTAATTTTTGATGTTGAAGTGGTTTTCTTATTCCCATGGGCAGCCTCCTTCGGGACCATGTCCGGAGAATTTGGTTTATTCGTTCTCGGAGAAATGACAGTTTTCATCGGCATACTAATGTTAGGCTGGATCTATGCATGGAAAAAAGGTTCACTTGAGTGGAGTTGAATGAATACATGATAAACACGAACAATCCAAACCAACCTTTAGTAATTCCTTTACATGATACGACTTGGGATTTAGATAGGAAGGAAGGTAGTTATGTCAATGAACTTAAANCCACTCATACAGAACCTCTGTCTGAGCCTCTGCTGGAAGTTCCTGACGATTTAGGNCGAAATGTAGCAGTAACCTCAGTTGATGCATTGGTGAATTGGGGNCGTAAATCTGCCGTTTGGCCACTATCTTTTGGCCTTGCGTGCTGCGCTTTTGAAATGATGGCAAGTGCCATGTCTAGATTTGATCTTTCTCGGTTCGGCATGGAAGTGTTCAGGCCATCGCCACGACAAGCAGACCTTATGATCATTGCAGGTACGGTAACATGGAAAATGGCTCCCGCAATTGAAAGAGTTTACGAACAGATGGCTGATCCCAAATGGGTTATTTCTATGGGGGTGTGCGCTACCAGCGGGGGGCCATATTATGGTTCATACAGCGTTGTNCCCGGAGTAAATCATATTATCCCTGTCGATGTTTACGTGCCAGGATGCCCNCCCCGGCCGGATGCCCTTCTATATGGAATTATGCAGTTACACGAAAAAATCAAACGTTATTCTGTAAAAAACAGAGGGTGATCTTGACTAAGATTATCACCGGAGAAGAAATNTCAAAATCCATAGAAAGTACACTNGCTAACGCAGTTGTNGCTTCAGATGANACTGCTATGTGGGTTTCGCCAGAAANCATACATGAGGTATGTAAAACCCTTAAAAANCCTGATGGATTAGACTATTCTTTCCTCACCGCTATAAGCGCAGTTGATTACATTGAATACTTTGAAGTTGTCTATCATTTGACATCACTCAGAAACAATTGCTCATGCATAATCAAGGTAAAGACCAGCGGCAGGGAAAANCCNAAAGTACAGTCAGTGTCAGATATTTGGCAGGCTGCTGACCTACAAGAAAGAGAAATATGGGATTTAATGGGAATCAAATTTGAGGGTCATCCAAACCTAAAGAGGATATTGCTTTGGGAAGGCTTCGACGGCCATCCTCTTCGAAAGGACTTCATAGGCTGATTTTATGGCGACCATTAGAACAGAACCNGTAACTATAAATCTAGGTCCTCAGCACCCTAGTACCCATGGTGTGTTCAGGTTGCGTGTTACTTTTGANGGCGAAGAAATAGTGGATCTAGAACCAGTATTCGGTTACCTTCANCGNGGAACCGAAAAATTAGCTGAATCCAGAAACTATGTCCANATAGTGACTCTGACAGATCGGATGGACTACGTAGCGAGTATGTCAAACAACTTGGCATATGTNAGGACTGTCGAAAAATTATCCGANATTAAGGTCCCAGAAAGAGCTCAATATATACGGGTCATAAGTGTCGAACTACAAAGAATCGCCAGCCATCTTATGGCCACTGGTTTCCTTTTAAACGACTTGGGGGCCCTTGCAACCCCACTAGTTTATTGTTTTCGAGAAAGAGAAAGGATTCTAGATCTGTTCGAAATGCTGTGCGGCGCAAGGATCACCTTAAGCTACATGAGACCAGGCGGAGTCTTCCAAGATACTCCTGAAGAGTTTTGGGATTCNTTGAACACCTTAATATCAGATTTCCCAAATTATCTTGATGAGTTGGAAAGCCTAATAACAACCAACGAAATCGTGCTGGCCAGAACGATAGGGGTAGGTTTGCTTTCCGATGCCCAAGCAATAGATTCAGGAGTAACTGGCCCCATACTCAGGGCTTCAAGTGTCAAATGGGATTTAAGAAAAGCCAACCCTTACGAAATATATGACAGAGTGAATTTTGACATACCGATTGGAAGCTCTGGAGACACATACGACCGGTATTATGTTCGTCTTCAAGAAATGCGAGAAAGCATAAAAATTATTTCACAGTGTATCGAGCAGATAGAGCCTGGACCCGTGAGAACAGAAACCCCCTTCTTCATTAGACCTCCGATAGGCGAAACGTATTCTTCAGTTGAGGGGCCGAAGGGTGAACTTGGCTTCTATATGGTAAGCGACGGGGGAATTTCTCCTTACCGGTGCAAAGTAAGAGCGCCATCTTTCATTAATTTGACACCACTAAGAGATATGATCACCGGTTGGAAGATGGGAGATCTGATAATAATATTGGGGTCGATCGATATAGTCCTTGGTGAGGTCGACAGATAATGAACCCCACACCAGCTTTATTCATAAGCTTCAAAAGCCTCCAAGAAAATTTCGTGACTTTAATTGAATTAATAGGATTTGGAGAATCTTTCGGATGGTTAGCAACCCTGCTGGCCGGAATATCGATCTCGTTTCTGATAATCAACGTGATGGTGCTGGCAACAGCCTTTTACACTTGGTTCGAGCGAAGAATGATAGCGAGGTTCCAGGTCAGACGAGGTCCAAACAGAAATGGGCCTTTTGGAATGCTCCAACCATTTGCAGATGTTCTCAAATTGATAATGAAAGAAGACACGATACCAGATGAAGCAGACAAACCCGTCTTCACCTTAGCTCCTATCGCACTTTTGGCCCCCACATTAATGATCATGATCGTGATCCCGTTTGGAACCTTCCTCAATGAAGAAGCTTTTTTAAGCAATCTCAATATTGGAATTCTCTTTATCGTTGGTGTGACCTCAGTTAACTCAATCGCTATATTCATGGCTGGCTGGGGGTCCCGCAACAAATATGCCATTTTAGGTTCAATGCGAGGCGCAGCGATGCTAATAAGTTACGAGATACCGATGGCACTCGGTATTACCAGTGTACTTATACTTTCAGGATCTTTAGCAATGACAGAGATAGTCCGCAGCCAGTCCGTCTGGTTTATTTTAGTAATGCCCATGGGCTTTTTTGTATTCATGGCAGCCGCCACAGCAGAAATGAGTCGGACTCCTTTTGATCAAATTGAAGCGGAATCAGAATTGGGCTCCGGATATAACACTGAATACAGCGGAATAAAATTTGCTGTTTTGTTTCTGGCGGAATTTATGGCCCCAATAGTCACTGCCGCAGTAGTGACGACTCTGTTCTTAGGTGGCTCTCATGGATTCGACTTTTTACCTGGCGGTATATGGTTCGCCTTGAAGATGTTTATTGTGATATTTGGTCTTTTATGGCTTAGGTCTACCTGGCCTAGATTACGAATAGATCAAATAATGGGGTTTGCTTGGAAGACCCTGTTTGGACTTGGCTTGTTTAATATATTTTTGGTTGCCGTGGAATTCACCCTGGCCAGGGAATTTAACCAAGTCAATAATGGCTCACTAACCACAGAGTACATGCTGATTATGGCCGCAGTTAATTGGATTATAACAATAGCGGTTATTTTGATAATGGCGAATGTTGTCGGAAGGAAAAAATATACTAGACCAGAACCGACACCGTCTCCACTTGCAAATATGGGCCTAGGGGAAAATTAAAATGTATGGATTAGGTTTGTTTAAGGGGCTTGGAATAACTATGAAAAACTTAGTGTCACCAAGCCGGCAATTTAATATAGTTCAGTACCCCAATAGAAGAGCTAGTCCATTTGACCTTGCCAAAGTAGATAATCAAAATCCAGTCTCTTTCATAGCAACCCATCCATTAAAAACTTTTAGGTCCCTGCTGGGACTTGAAACAATAACCGATCGCATGCCGCAGCACCCCAATTTCAGGGGAGAGGAATTTGTCTGGTACGACAGTAGATGCACAGGATGCGCAAGCTGTGCCAAATATTGTCCTTTAGGAATAATAAAAATTGTCACTGGAACTAGTGGGGTAAATCAACAAGAAGGTCAAAGTTACGATATAGAGGTATTTGATATAGACATAGGTCGATGCATGTTTTGCGGTTTATGTGTTGAAGCTTGCCCCTATGACGCGCTCCATATGGGCAGTGGATTTGAAGAGGGAAAATACCGAAGAAGTGATTTAATAATTAATGTCGACCAACTCAGATCGGCCGAAAAAAAGCCAAGCACCTGGTTCAGACCTCAATTGACGAACCGGGGGCATGATCCAATTAAGGGATCTACAGCTGACTGGGAAGAGGTTGGGAGACATGAAAAACCGTCTCTAGAAGACCAAAATGAGAAGTGGGCCAAAAGATGACTCTAACCACAGAATCATTTGCCGTAGAATTGGCATTCTGGATTCTATCCATCTGCACTGTAATCTCGGCAATTGCGGTCATCCAAATCCAAGATTTATTCAGATCTGCACTTTTTTTGATCGTTACCTTTTTAGGAGTAGCAGGGCTATTTATTTTGCTAGGAGCAGAATTCTTGGCCGGAGTTCAACTTATGGTGTATGTCGGAGCTATATCAGTTCTAATAATATTTGCTATATTAATGACCAGAGATCTTGAAGAAGGGAATCCTTCCCATAGTTTCAGACTTCCAGTTGCTATCGTAGCAATAATATTCATCCTGTTCGCATATTACGTTATTACGCAAGGTACAGACTGGAATGGGAGACTGATAAGTGAAAATCTAGATGCTGAACAACAGAAAGTAGCCGCGACAGTATTTTTCAAGGAATCAATCCCCTCTCTAGCTAGAATGCTATTAACCGATTTTGTGCTGGCTTTTGAAATGGTATCTGTTCTACTACTTGCCTCGGCACTGGGTGCACTAGCCTTGGTAAGGGATCGATAAATGACACTTGAAAGGTTTTTGATACTTGGCGCTATATTGTTCGGAATTGGCTTATACGGCGTGCTTTCTAAAAAACATGCGATAGCAGTTTTAATGTCTTTAGAAATAATGTTCAACGGGGTCAATGTCACTGCAGTTGCTTTATCAAGATATACAGTCCCATACACAGTGCCCGACACTTTTGAAGCTGCCTCTAGATTTTTACTTACCGGACATGTGTTTACGGTATTTATCATCACTGTGGCTGCTGCCGAGGTAGCCCTTGGTCTGGCAATAATCATTGCGATTTATCGAACCAGACAATCAGTTTTGGTAACTGATGCAAAGGAACTGAGCAGATAGATTTTATGTGGATAGAATACAAATACGCTCCTAATTTGGTGACCGCAGAAATGTGGAAAGACACCTTCGAGTCGGAAGGACTCCCTACCAAAATACTTCCAGAAGGGGATATTACCTCGTGGGGGGAATGTGTCGGTTTCAAAATATACGTGCCTAAAGGACGGGAACACGTAGCTGATGAAATACTTAGGAAACTTTAAATTATGATTAACGAGCAANTAGTCTGGGCAATATTTTTTATTCCTTTAGCCTCGTTCTGTGTTTTGGCTCTTCTTGTACGCCCGTTTTTTAATTCCTATTCATATATATCAGGTCCAATTGCTGTTGTTTCAATTGGCATTGCATTCATTTTATCTCTACTGACATTCTTTGAGGTCGCGACAAACAGCAACCATAACCTAGTGTCGGAACCCCATTCCTGGTTAGAAATCGGGGATTTTCATTTCACTGTTGGAATTCTAATGGACCCTTTAACTGCAGTGATGCTTGTTGTAGTTACAGGCGTGAGCCTAATGGTCCAAATATATTCCATGGGATACATGAAACCTCCAAATCATGNATCAGAAAATGCCCNGCATCACGGTCCCGAGGAATTAGGTAACCCCGTATATGCTAGATATTTTGCATACATGTCTTTGTTTACAGCATCCATGCTTGGCCTAGTTATGGCAGCGAATGTGGTTCAACTGTTCGTATTTTGGGAATTAGTTGGNTTATGTTCGTACCTCCTAATTGGGTTCTGGTTTCATAGACCGGCGGCGGCGGCGGCGGCGAAAAAAGCATTCATTGTCACCAGAGTCGGAGACTTTGGATTTCTCATAGCTTTAATGTATTTATTCTTCAAAACATCCACAGAAAGTGACAATTATTTAGAGATTTCAGTCATTAATGCCAACCTACCTGGACTTGTCGACGCAGGAGTAATCACCGCAGGGGCGCTGACTTTAATAGCGTTGGGAATGTTCGTTGGTGCTATAGGCAAATCAGGCCAATTCCCCCTTCACACATGGCTACCTGATGCCATGGAGGGACCTACTCCAGTAAGTGCTCTCATTCATGCAGCAACTATGGTTACGGCTGGAGTTTTCTTAGTAGCCCGGTTCTTTCCAATTTTTGAACATTCACCAGATGTAATGATGATAGTGACCATCATTGGAGGGGTCACAGCCATATTCGCAGCAACTATGGGACTAGTTTCCAACGACATAAAAAGAGTCCTCGCCTATTCGACTGTTAGCCAATTGGGNTACATGATGCTGGCACTAGGGGTCGGTGCATACGGACCGGCTATCTTCCACCTATTTACTCATGCTTTCTTCAAGGCGCTTTTATTTTTAGGGTCCGGAAGCGTGAATCACGCAACCGGAACTTTCGACATGCGCTATATGGGTGGGTTAAGACGTAAAATGCCAATCACTTATATTACCTTCCTCATTGGAAGTCTAAGCCTTGCAGGTATATTCCCACTGGCAGGGTTTTGGAGTAAGGATGAAATACTCCTCAATGCAATAGATAAAGGGGATGTTGCCAGCATAATCGGATTCTCTTTAGCCCTCATCGCCGTATTTATGACAGCCTTTTATATGTTCAGAGCACTGTTTCTAACATTTGAGGGAGAATTTCGGGGAGGATCAGATAAGGATCCTGAAGCTCAAGCCCATGGGCCTGTCCATCTTATAGAATCACCATTCCCTATGGTTTTGCCTTTGGTGATACTCGCAATTCCAGCTGTGATTATAGGGTTTCTAGTGAACCCTATAAAAGACTTTGGAGGTATCCCAGCCCACTGGTTTACACATAAATTGGAGCACAGCCTGCACTTGCCTCCTCCCCCAGCTTTTGACCTATTACTGGCCATTATTTCCTCGTTGATTGCCCTACTGGGAATACTTCTAGCATGGGCAATGTATAAGCGGAATCCTTATTTGTCCCCAGCAACGATGGGCAGAGTTTCCGGCCCTATATATACCCTATTTCTAAATAAATATTATTTCGATGAAGCATATGAAAAATTCATAACTGGCAGAATCTATTACAACGGCATAGCCCTGATATCTGATTGGATAGATCGAAACATCGTAGACCGTACCGTGAATATCATTGGGTGGCTAGGTGCCAATTTCGGTAGTCTGATAAGAGAATTACAAACTGGCCAAACCCAAATGTACGCGACTGTCACATCAGTTGGAATAATCATCATAGCCGCTGTATATATATTTGGAATGTAATTAGGAGTATCTGTGGAAATACCTGGAATACTAAGCATAGCCATCTTTTTGCCGTTTATCTCAGCGGTGATTGTGGCTGTTTTTTTGACTGGGAAAACGGCCCGTGGATTCGCGGTTATAGCTTCAGCACTTGAACTGATTGTCACTGCTTACATTTTCATTGCCCATAGACAAAATGGGTACGATATGTCTGAAAAAATAACTTCATGGTTCCCTGAATCATTTCCAGTCCAATATTTCCTATCTGTCGATGGAATAAGCGCACCACTCATTTTGCTTACAGGGCTGTTAGGAATCGTCGCAATCTTCGCATCATGGAACATAACTGAAAGAACTAAAGAACATTTCATGTGGCTCCTCTTGCTACAAGGTGCGGTAATAGGGGTGTTTACCTCAATGGATTTCTTGCTTTTTTTCCTTTTTTGGGAGCTAGAGTTGATTCCTATGTTCTTCCTGATATCCATTTGGGGTACCGGAAGAAAAGAATACTCCGCCATGAAGTTTTTAATTTTTACTATTCTGGGAAGCGCTTTCATGCTAATTGGCATTTTGGTTATATTCGCGGGTACTGGCACCTTCGATATGACTAAGGTATCTGAATTACTCCCATCCTCGAACTTAATAATGCCTGTTGGGATACTGTTCTTATTTATGAGCATAGGATTTGCGGTAAAGCTACCAGTATTCCCTTTGCATACCTGGCTACCAGATGCTCATACCGACGCACCGACTGCTGCAAGCGTAATGTTGGCAGGAGTACTTTTAAAAATGGGTGGCTATGGGCTTNTNCGAGTATCTGCGGGTATGTTCCCCGACCAGTTGGAAAAATATGCTTGGGTATTGGCCCTATTAGGGGTAATAAACATTATCTATGGCGCAGTAATAACAATACGGCAAACAGATCTCAAGAGGCTGATTGCATATAGTAGTATCAGTCACATGGGTTTCGTTTTATTAGGACTNTCAGCTATGGGTGGCGGAATCACATCCCTCGCAATGACAGGTGCCGCCTTGCAAATGTTTACCCATGGAACTATCACGGGACTTTTATTTTTAACAATAGGATTTATCTATGAAAGGACTCACACTCGACACATACCAGACCTAGGAGGTTTGGCACGTAGAATGCCGGTCTTCACAGTATCGCTTGTAGTTGCGGGATTAGCATCTTTGGGACTACCAGGAACCAGCGGCTTTGTGTCAGAGATAACTATCTTCCTAGGAGCTTTTCCAGCCTTTAAATTAGCGACGATAATAGCTGCCTTTGGAGTAGTGCTGACAGCTGCATACATNTTATGGATGATTCAAAGATCCATGTTTGGACCTGAAAAAGAACGGTTCGCGCAAATTGGTGATGCCACAGCAGTCCAAGTCATTCCTATAGGACTACTTATCGTTTCAATAATTGGTGTAGGTATATATCCAGCATTTGTGTCTGATGTTTTCACCGAAGGCATAACAGAAATGCTAAATATAACGGGAGCTAATTAATGAATTACGCCGACATAATTTTGATAGCCCCCGAAATCAGCATGGCCTTATTAGCTAGCATGATAATAATTGTGGATCTGTTTTCATCTAACAAAAAACTTTTGGCTCCTCTCTCTCTAATTGGCTTATTAGTACCGCTATGTTTTTGCATTATGGTGCGAGATAATCCGNGCCTTGGATTCAAGGGCACCGTCAAGGTAGATGATTTCAGCCTATTCTTCAAATATGTCATTATCCTCGCGACAGGNCTAGTNATCCTTTCATCCACGACCTATGCGAAAAGATTCGACAAACATCAAGGCGAATACTACTCACTCATCCTTTTATCAGCCACCGGAATGATGTTACTAGTGTCAGCCGTAGAATTGATCACTATATACATAGCCTTGGAATTGACTGCCCTTCCTACAGCAGCACTAGCAGCATTTATAAGGGAAAAGAAATCGGCTGAATCCGGGATGAAATTCCTCATATTGAGTGCAGTCAGCTCTGCGGTTCTTCTCTATGGGATGGTCTTAATTTATGGATTCACTGGCACTACCCATTTATCTGAAATAGGAACAGTAATAGCGAATCACCTTTCCACCTCAGAACAGATAACAGATAACGGAATCCTTCTTTTTAGTGTCATTTTGATAACAGCAGGATTCGGATTCAAAATTTCTGCAGTCCCATTTCAAATGTGGGCTCCAGATGTTTATGAAGGGGCCCCTACCCCCATCACCGGGTTTCTTTCTGTAGCCAGTAAGGCGGCGGGGTTCGCCATAATTCTCAGAATTCTATATGCAGTTTTTGAAAATGAGGCCTTATCTTCCGACTGGGCTAGCATGATGGCGGTTTTAAGCGCGATTTCAATGTCTGTTGGAAACCTAATAGCTATAAAACAAAACAACATCAAGCGAATGTTAGCCTACAGTACTATAGCTCAGGCAGGCTACATAATGGTGGGATTAGCGGCGATGGCTGGCAACACAACGCTATACACCTCAGGACCCGTTGGAATCCTTGTATACCTGGCCGGATACACGTTTACTAACCTCGCAGCGTTTGCAGTAATCACGGCAGTCTCAGAAGATTCTGGTGATGATTCAGTCGACTCTTTTGCTGGCCTTATAAAGAAATCCCCGACTCTCGCCGTAATAATGACTGTTTCAATGATATCCCTCATTGGAATACCCCCTACTATAGGATTTATGGCAAAAATCTATCTATTTGGAGCGGCCGTTGAAACCAACCTTACCTGGCTGGCCATAGTCGCGGTCATTAACAGCGTCGTATCGGCCTATTATTACTTAAGGGTAGTTAAGACTATGTTCATAGATAGTCCAGATGAGGGACAAGAAATACACCCGAAATTCGGAGTTCTCTCTGCTGCAGTGATAGCTATTTCCGGTACTGTATTTTTTGGTTTTTTTCCGAAACCCATTATCGAATTAGCCCGTGATGCTATAAACACCCTAATCGGTTAACCCAAATAAGTTAGTATTTATACTATAGAGACTTAAAAACCGATCAACACGCATCTATAATCTGTTGGTGTTCATGTCAAAAAATAAATTGATTGCCTTCATATATAACTCTCNAATGCCTGCCACNGAGGTCAAGGCTNAAGAAATCATAGACTCATTAGGAATAGAAAATGTTTCATGGTTAAGTTCAGCAGGAAATTTATCTGAGTACTCAGAAAACCTAAAAGAAACGAGCCTGGTTATTGTGGTGGGAGGTGACGGAACAATCCTAAGATCTGTAAGAGTAATAAGTCCTTATGAACTTCCTGTGGTTGGCATAAAAATGGGAAAGGTCGGGTTCATAGCGGAATTAGCACCTGAAGAGGCTATTTCAGCACTTCCTAAATACATAAATTACCAATCGGAAAAAAGCAACGGTAACGGCATAAGAACTGAGAAGCGAATGATGCTGCAAGCTGACATAATCCCCACAAAAGGAGGGGATCCTAGACTATCCGTACATGCTCTAAACGACATCACGGTTGGAAGNAGAAAAGTCTCCCGACTGGTAGAACTTGAAGCGTCTGTAAACCATGTCCATTTAACCAACTACAGAGCTGACGCTGTAATAGTGTCTACTGCGACTGGAAGCACAGGATATGCCCTTTCGGCTGGAGGNCCCATAGTTTTCCCTGAAGCTCAAATGATGATATTGCAGCCAGTAGCAGCACATACAGGCCTTCGAGATGCTCTGGTACTCCATCCNGAATCAACCGTTGAGCTTCAGGCTTCCAAGAATTATTTGGCGTCTATCAGCGCAGACGGATTTGTCGATTCAGACGTGGACCCAGGAGAAAAAGTTATCGTAAAGAAAAGCCCCTATAATGCCAGATTCTTACGTTCAGAAAAGCCAGATTTCTTTTATACCGCCTTGAATATGCGACTTGGCCTCGCATACAGATCACAACGCCCTCCCGAAGATCCAGAAGAGTAGGCATANTATGGAAAATATTGATCTTGACCGAACTATAGACAGCAAGAAGATTTACCAGGGCAGCATTATAAATGTGAAAATTGATAATGTGCTGCTAAAAACCGGGGTCAAAGCCTCTAGAGAGGTCGTCGAACACAGACCAGCCGTCGCTATTGTTCCGGTGGATTCGGAAAATAATGTACTACTTGTCCGCCAATATAGACACCCAGCAAAAAGCGAACTATTAGAAGTGCCAGCAGGAATTATAGAAATTGGAGAAGAACCTGAAATAGCAGCCATACGAGAGCTCCGAGAAGAGGTAGGATACACTTCACGAGATCTTAGGCTATTATTTGGCTTCTGGACGAGTCCCGGTTTTACAGATGAGTACATTTANGGCTATTTAGCTAAAGATTTAGTGGAGGGAAAACTACCCCAAGATTTCGACGAAGATATTTCAGTAGAGAAAATACCTGTTAGGAGAATACAAAAACTTATCCGGTTGGGAGAAATACAGGACGCTAAGAGCATNGCACTTTTAATGNCTNTAGAAACGACAGCATAAAAATACTATATGAAGGTAACAAAATGACAAACCTTGATCAAATGCTTCAACAAATCGATGACTTGGAAGGAGATCTTATAGCCTTAGAACAGGCTTTAGTTCGAATTCCTTCAGTTAATACNGGGTTTATGCCGACAGGCGACGAAACTCCAGTCTGCAAATACATATCAGACTGGTTATCTAAAGCAGGGATCGAATCTGAAATCCTGGAGTCATCACCAAACAGAGGGAATATTATTGCCAACATCGATGGAACTTCTGGCGAGCTTGGACTTTTATTCATGTCACACACTGATGTTGTCCCCGTTGAAGATGAGGATAAATGGACTTTTCCTCCGTTTAGTGCAGAGATACATCAAGGTCGAATCTACGGCCGGGGTGCCTCAGATTGCAAAGGCCTCCTTTCAGCACAATTAATGGCCATGAAGGTATTAAAGCAAAATGGAGTGGTTTTAAAAGACGGATTATCCTTGATTTCAGGTGCTGACGAAGAGCATGGAGGAAGGTATGGATTTGGATGGTTGGCAGAAAACCACCCAGAAAAATTACAGGNCCCATTCGCTGTTAACGAGGGAGGAGGATCTCCTATCGAGGCTGCAGGGTCATTAACGTATGTTTTAGGGGTCGGCGAAAAAGGCCGATTACAGATCGAAATAGATGTGAAAGGGGTCAGTTCACATGCGTCGGTTCCGTGGCAGGGAACCAACGCCCTTTTCAGATTGTCTCAAGTACTTAACAGAATAGAAGAATACGAGGCAGAGAGAGATACATCCACTAGCCTGTTTGAACATTTATCCACATTCGCGATTGAACACAAACCATCATCCGATAACGTAGATGAAATTATTAAAGATCAAGAAGAAGAGAATCCAAGATTTGCATCCATGCTTCGGGCTTTATCAAGAATGACAATAACTCCAACTATGATTAATGGAGGAATTAAATCAAATAGTGTACCGGAGCAAATTAGGCTCACTTGTGATGTGAGAACATTACCCCATCAGAGTGACGATTATCTCAAAGATGAGTTGAATAAAATATTAGAGGGA
>PAON01000039.1:0-13042 GCA_002708495.1 Dehalococcoidia bacterium
TATCCGAATGATGAACCCTGACCTCTGGCACCCTTACAGGGGCGGGGAAAAACCAATGGATATGGCCTACCTCAATGCGGTGCTTAAATCAACCTATATGCCTCCATATGACCCGTGGTTTTCAGGGGGATACTTGAATTACTATTACTGGGGTCAGTTTATCGTAGCCTCTTTAATCCATCTGACCGGAATTACGACAGAAGTAGCTTATAACCTAGCGATCGCGACTTTCTTCGCTTTAACCACCTGTTCTGTGTATTCAATAGGAAGGAACATTCTTTCCAAAAAGAAAAATTCGAACAAAATCAACCCTGTGATAGCTGGATTATTTTCTATTCTTTTCGTATGTGTTTTGGGTAATCTTGATGGACTTTACCAAGTTTGGGATTCTATAAAATATGGATCCAATATTTTTACAGACTTTGACTACTGGAGAAGTAGTCGAATGATGCTGCCCGACCCACCTGGCCATGAAATTACAGAGTTCCCTTTCTTTACATTCCTTTTTTCAGACCTTCATGCCCACTTAATTTCCATACCATTTACCCTTCTAGTAATGGGCTTAGCCCTACAAATAACGCGCAATAATTTCGGTAATTTATGGTGGAAATCCTTGCCAACCTTATCAGTGTTAGGCCTGTCTGTAGGATGCTTGGCGGCCATAAACACGTGGGACGTACCTGTTTATACAGTTATAGCTATGGGGTCTTTATTGATAGCTGAACTCAGACAAATAGGAGGATTAAATTCTTTAGTATTTTTTAGGGTGATTTGGAAATCTGCATATGTATTAACCATAGCTTACTTTTCCTTCCTTCCTTATCATCTTAATTCGATAACTTTTTTCAATTGGATAGAAAAAACAACAAATACCACGACGTTTTCCCAATTTATATCAATAAACGGTTTATTTTTGGCCATAGCCTTCTCTTGGTGCCTCTATTCCGTGTTTCCATTCATAGCTCACCAAAACGTGATTCGATTTTCGACTAAACATCTAACAGAAAGGATATACAGATCCCATCCCAAGTTTCTTGCTTTGATCTTGATTACTGTCTTGCTCTTCGGATATCTCATAGTCGCATTGTCATCCGGAATGTTGGGAGGCGCTATTCCTCTATCTATGCTGATGATATTCGTATTAGTTAGTTACTGTTTCTTGGAATTTAAAAACTCCAAATCTTCCTACTCTGATTCGTTTTTTCCTTGCCTGCTTGCCATTGGGGCTTTCTCAGTGGTGATAGGTGTAGATATCTGGAGAATTGAAGGGGACATCGACAGAATGAATACAGTATTTAAGTTTTATCTACATGTGTGGATTATTCTGGGTATAGCGGCAGCCTACTTCTTATACCAATTAATTACACAAATGTCCTTTTCACTTAAATCGACTCTCTCATACTGCTGGGTCGTTTTTATCTTTCTACTTATATCAAGCAGCCTGATTTATACAATTTTTGGAACGGTTGATAGATTACAAGATCGTTTCTACAAATCAGTAACAACATTTACTCTTGATGGATATGATTTCGTCAGAGATGGCATTTATAGGGATGAAAATGGTGACGTAAATTTATCCGCCGATATGGCAGCAATTCGTTGGATTAGAGACAACATTCAAGGATCCCCAGTAATTTTGGAAGGTGTAACTCCGACTTATCGATGGGGAAGCAGAATCTCAATCCATACTGGCCTTCCAACAGTCGTTGGATGGGAATGGCATCAACAACAACAAAGGTGGGAATATCGCAATGAAATAAACTCCCGAATGGCCGATGTAAATGCTATTTACACCACACCTGGCTTTGAGTTAGCAGGGAATCTCATAGACAAATATGGAGTCAAATATATAGTGATAGGGGAGGTTGAAAAACTGTATTACCCTAATAGTGGATTAAGAAAAATATATGAAGGTCTAGATGGGAAGCTCGAGAAAATATATGACGCCAAAGGCGTCATTATTATGAAGGTGCGGGATTTATAGAGGATTTATAATTGCCGATTTGGAATTTGTGCCGCCACTTTTTGAACTGGACCTTTAAGTTTGACACCCCTTACCTACATATGGACAATGGCACTTACTATTTAGCTAGAGTTTATATCTGAAATATGCCTTATGGTGCCCTTGAAGAAATTATAGTTTTGGACCTGTCGGACAGGTTGGCTGCCTCTTTCTGTGCAAAAACACTTGGNTTGTACGGATGTGAAGTGATTAAAGTGGAGCCATTGAGTGGGGACCCACTCCGAAAATGGACCAACAGTAACCCAAATAATCAGAGTGGTGACAGNCCCCTGTTCCTCCATTTGAATGCAGGGAAAAAAAGCATCACGATAAATTTAGATNCCGTGGAGGGCCAAAACATTTTGGCCGCTTTGATGAAAGTTTGCGATGTCGTCGTCGAAACCCAAAAACCAGGGCATTTAGACAAAATTGGGCTAGCATACAACCAAATTAAGAAATCTAACCCGTCGATTATTTTCACCTCAATTACGCCTTACGGCCAAACGGGNCCATACAAAAACTTTCACTACGATGAACTAACCCTGTTTGCTATGACAGGGGCTATGTATAGAGAGGGTTTACCTGAGAGAGAACCTCTCCGATATTCGGGGGAAATAGCCCAATATTTTGCAGGTAACGCTGCCGCGGCTGCAACTACAGCGGCTCTATTTAAGAGAACTCTTACTGGTCAGGGAGACTGGTTAGATATTTCCATCCAAGAATGCATGGCTGGTCACCCTCACCAAATCGGTAGAAGAGCACCATTTATATATGCTGGCGAACCCGACCTGAGATCGGAACCGAGAACCTCCGCGGCTGGTGCTCGTGAACCATATGCAGTGGGAACTTTCCGATGTAAAGATGGGTATTTTAGCTTTCTTCCTTTAGGCCCAAGAATGTGGCCAAATATAGCCAAAATGATTGATAGAGAAGATCTGATGGTAAATCCAAAATATGAGGACACCATCAAAAGATCAGAAAATCAAGAAGAATTAGAAGCTATTTTCCAAGCTTGGCTGGACGATAAAACTAGGGAGGAAATTTTTCGGGCCGTCCAGGCCGCTGGAGTTCCTGGATCACCAATCCTCCANCCTGAAGAAGTTCACAAAAACGAACAATTTCATGAAAGAGGTTTTTTTCAAAATGTGGATCACCCGAACGGGCAAACCTTACGCATGACAGGTGATCCTTTCCGATTTTCAAATGCCCCCACNTCATCGCTTAAAGCGGCTCCTCAACTCGGCCAAAATACAAATGAAGTGCTTAGGAAACTATTGGAATTCTCTGATGAACAAATGGAAATGCTGGCTATGGAAAATATCATATGAATTCAGAAGTGAATCAGCCATTATCTTCAATAAGAGCTCTTGAACTGTCTGAAATATGGGCTGGACCGTTTTGNGGGTCCCTACTTGGTGATATGGGAGCCGAGGTAATTAAAATTGAATCGATTCAGAGAATCGGAAGAGGACCAATAAATCCTCCTGCCAATGCTGGAGGATATCCCGATNACGACCCTGGGAAGGAACCGTGGAACCGGCAGTCAAATTTCAACGCTATAAATCGAAACAAAAAAAGCCTCACCCTGGACCTGAAAACCCAGCCGGGGTTAAATTCTTTCAAAGATCTGGTTTCGCAGAGCGATGTTGTTTTTTGCAATTATGCACGTACAGTGATGGAAAATTTTGGGCTCAGCTATGAGCAGGTCAGAAAGATAAAACCCGATATCATCTACATGTTGATGCCAGGATATGGAAATGATGGACCCTATGCCAACTACCGCAGTATGGGAATGGCAATAGACGCAATTACTGGACACTCTTATTTAAGAGGATATCCTGATATGGANCAATCTTCGAATTCACTGGTTCATCACCCGGATGCTGTCTCCGCNACNAACGGGGTAATGGCCCTTACNTCAGCTTTGGTATATAGAGCAAAGACNGGNAAAGGNCAATTNATAGATATGTCNCAGGCCGAGTCCTTTATGACCCATCTCGGGGAAATATACCTTGAGAATCAAATGNCATCGTCNATCAGAAAACGNAGAGGTAATCGTCATCCAGATTTNGCCCCNCAGGGGGTATATAAATGTTCTGGAGATGATAATTGGATAGCAATAAGTATCAAAACAGATAAAGAATGGNATCAACTTAAAGCAATNATTGGGGACAACTCCTTAGAGGACACGGATCTGGATTCCTTGGAAGCCCGACTTCAAAACCATGATCACCTTGATGCTANGATAAATGAATGGGCTTCTACCCGAGATAGGTATGATGCGCTAACCCTTCTGCAAGCCGCAGGTATAACCTCGGGAGTTGTTATAGATTGCGGTGCAGATTCATATGCAGACCCTCATTTAAACGAAAGANACTTTTTCCAAATAGTTGATCATCCAGCTGCGGGACTCTACCCCATGACTGGACCAATATTTAAGTTCAAAAGCGACCAAGGACGAATAACTCACAACCCAGCACCTTGCCTTGGTCAAGATAACGAACACATATTAGAAGAATTGCTTGGGTACAGTAAAAACACGATAAATAAATTTAAAACCGACGAAATAATTGGGACTGTACCATTGCCTGGCTCAGATATGGGCGGATCCCGCAGGGTTGCAAAGCAAAGGAAAGAGAATAGCAAGGACTAGGCAAAGTATGACTCGGGTGTCCGTTCATGGCGAAAAATGGTTGATAGATGACGTACCGACCTATAGAGGTATTACATACCAAGGTATCAATATAGAAGGGTTATTGCTAAATGCAAGGATGGTCAACGCAATCTTCGACGATGACAACATTCATACCCGTCATATTTGGAAATACCCTGATACAACCGAATGGGATCCAAACAGAAACACCAATGAATTTATCAGTATGTTACCTAACTACAAAAGATATGGATTAACAGCCGTCACCGTTAATTTACAGGGTGGAGCACCCTCTGGATACTACCGACTGGATCAATTCAGGGAGTTTATGAAAGAGAGGGGGATACCAGGAAAAGATTCNGAAATATGGNAAGGTCTGCCNTCCCCTGAATCTCAACCGTGGAATAGTTCGGGCTTCAANCCTGACGGCAGCTTAAAACCTGAATACATTCGTAGGCTCAGCAAAATAATTGAAGAAACTGATAAATTATCGATGGTGCTTATTCTGGGTTTATTTTATTTCGGACAAGATGAAAGAGTTAGAGACGAAGCCTCAGTGAAATCGGCGGTTCAAAATACCTGTGANTGGATCCTAACCAGTGGATATGAGAACGTTGTGATAGAAATCAATAACGAATGCAGCGTCCCAAAATATGAACATGAAATACTCCAACCNCATAGGGTTCATGAACTCATAGAATTGGTAAAATCCATCAAATCCGATTCGAAANGACTTTTAGTTGGCACCAGCTATGGCGGTAATACTATCCCTGAGAACAAGGTGGTTAAGTCATCCGATTTTATTCTTTTGCACGGAAATGGTGTTGTTGATCCCAAAAGAATTTCAGAAATGGTAGAAGAAACCAGGAAACTTACAGAGTGGCATGATATGCCCNTATTATTNAATGAAGACGATCATTTTAAATTCGATCATGAATTAAACAACTTCNTTTGCGCAATCAGCTCTTTTGCAGGCTGGGGCTACTTTGATCCTGGTGAGGGTGCAGGTGGAAACGCNGCCTTTGGTGATTACCAAAANGGGTACCAANTAATACCTGTTAACTGGTCCATCAATACGGATCGTAAGAAAAGTTATTTCGATTACCTAGCTGCCATTACTTCCAAATAGGAATTNTCATGCCTNGAAAAAAAATTGCGCCCTATGGTTCTTGGGAATCTCCAATTACCACTGAGTCCATTGTCTCTGACTCGATAAGTATTGGAGATCTATTCATGTCAAATGANGGCANATTTTGGCAGGAAATGAGGCCAACAGAAGACGGTCGTTACACAATAATGCGCCAGGCTACTGACGGGCTTAAAAATGAAATTATTCCTAAATCGCACAATGCGAGAACACGAGTTCACGAATATGGAGGTGGGTCCTATCTAGTACATGAAAAAGAAGTATATTTCTCCAATTTCTTGGACCAACAAATATATAAANTNAACCTGACTGGTGATAATCNCACTCAAATCACAAATGANCCGCTTCTAAGATTCGCTGATGGANCAATGGATGCGGAAANCCAACAAATTATTTACGTTGGCGAAAACCATGACAACAANGATGAACCTGTCAATTGTATAGTCTCAGTTGACTTACAGAATGACGGAGCGGTAACAATTCTGGCCTCTGGCGCTGATTTCTATGCGTCTCCAGTAATCAGTCCTGACGGGCGGAAGCTCGCTTGGGTTCAATGGACCCACCCCAACATGCCTTGGGACTCTACTGAGCTTTANNTGGCTGATTTGCANCATTTGAANCTTCACAATCCTCAGAAAATCGCAGGAGACGGAGAATCCGTTTGCCAACCACTATGGTCTCCCAGTGGCATTTTACATTACGTATCGGACCTTTCTGGTTGGTGGAACATATTTAAATATGAAGAGAAACAATCGCATAATCTGACCCCCATAAATGCCGAATTCACTCAAGCTCAGTGGGGGCTAGGTGTTAGATTTTATGATTTCATAACCAATGACCAAATAATATGCGCCTACAACAGACTGGGGTTTTGGAAAGTTGCCTCATTAGACCCAATTTCCTGCGACTTCGTCGATATAGATATTGATATCACTGAGATACATAGAACTGGTCTGAAGGCCTATAACGGCATAGCCCTGTTCGCTGCTGGCTCGTCTGACCATTCATATTCCTTATTTACTTATCAGGCCAAAGCCAGCAAAAAACTCGAAGTAGTCCAAGTATCCACGGAAAACGACATAGAAACGCTTCATTTTTCAAAACCACTAGCTGTCAAATATTCGACAACCGGTGACCAAGAATGCCACGCCTTCTATTATTCCCCCGTGAATGCGAATTATGAAGCTCCTGATTCATCTAAACCCCCACTCATAATACTCAGCCACGGAGGACCGACTGGATCGACCTCAAATACCCTTAATCTAGGCATTCAATACTGGACAAGTCGAGGATTTGCGATTTTAGACGTCAATTACAGAGGAAGCACTGGATATGGCACCAAGTACAGAAAGGCCCTGAACGGTAACTGGGGAATAAGTGATGTAGATGATTGTGTTAATGGCGGTAATTATCTTGTTTCAGAAGGCTTAGTCGACCCCGAAAAAATCGCTATACGAGGTGGAAGTGCAGGTGGGTTTACAACATTAGCTTGTCTGGCATTCACGAATTTCTTCGCAGCAGGGGCAAGTTACTATGGTGTCAGCGATCTCACTGCCTTAGCTAAAGAAACACATAAATTTGAGTCGAGGTATCTTGATTCAATGGTTGGAAAATACCCCGAGGAAAGGCAAAAATACCTTGATCGTTCACCTATTAACCACACAGAAAACCTGTCCTGTCCTGTAATTCTGTTTCAGGGATTAGAGGATAAAATTGTACTTCCTAATCAATCTCAAAAAATGTATGCGTCATTGAAGGCAAAAGGTATCCCTGTGGCCTATCTTGAATTCGAAGGAGAGCAGCATGGATTTAGAAAGTCAGAAAATATCCAGCGTACCTTAGAAGCCGAATTTTACTTTTACTCCCACGTGTTTGGCTTCAATCCCTTCGATCCAATAGAAGCAGTTGAAATAGACAACAAATAAGTTTTACAGACCTTCGAACCTCAATTGCATCTCATCTTGAAGATTTTCAGAGGTTGCAAATCCCGATACACCAACTCCAATGAGGCGGTATTTCTCATCTGTATTTTCTAATTCAAAGCTCAAAAGTTCTAAGGCAAATTCTGCTATTTCAGATGAAATTTGCACCTTTTCCGGAATTGTTTTCTGCCTGGTCAAAACAGTAAAATCCGATCTTTTAAGTTTTAACTTTACGGTCCGGCCTCTCATATTCTTCTTCAGTAATGATTCAGCGACATAACCACTTAACCTCATGACTATCTCGCTAAGATCTTCCGCGTCTGAAGTATCCACCAATAAAGTAGTCTCAGAACTAATTGATTTACGTTCCCGTTGAGTTATCACCGGTGTAGTATCGATCCCATTAGATATTTCCTTCATGTGAGTAGCGTTACTTCCAAAAATACCGGAAAGTATTTCCATCGGCTGGGAGGCTAAATCTTCCACGGNATCNATCGANAGCAGATGCAATTTAGCTGAAGTTTTTGGACCAATTCCCCATAAAATCTCGACNGGCAGCGGNTAAAGGAAAGNTANCTCNCCTCCAGGTCTTACGATGGTGAGTCCNTCAGGNTTATTGATGCCTGAAGCAATCTTGGCCACCGATTTGGAACTAGCNACCCCGACAGAAATAGTCAGGCCTAATTTAGACAAAACTTTTTGTTTTANTTTTTTTGCNATNTGTGGAGGGCTAATATTTTCGGNAATTAAATGGGTTACATCCAAGTATGCTTCGTCCAATGAGAGTGGTTCAACTAAAGGAGTAATATCTCTAAACACNTCCATTACTTGCCTTGAAACTTCTCGATACACCACAAATCTTGGTGACACAACCACTGCTTCGGGGCATTTTCTCAACGCGGTGATCGTCGGCATGGCGGACTTAACCCCAAATTTTCTGGATTCATAAGAGGCGGATGCGACAACCCCTCTTCTACTCGGNCTTCCTCCGACCACTACTGGTCTATTTCGCAATTCAGGAAAATCCCGCTGTTCCACAGCAGCATAAAAAGCATCGAAATCTGCATGCAATATGCCCCTGTTGTAATTCCGATTTGACAACTTATTNTGAGGACCTCAAATAGACTCGGNTTTTAAAAATTATAATAGCTACGGTCTATACTTATTCATGTTGACAAGTATGGTATAACGTAGCTAGAATAGTAGACTGTATGATTACACATGCTCTGGCTTGCACAAACGTTTTAACAAATCCACCCATCTTGGCGATTTTAAATTACCGCTCTTCTGTCCTAGAAGAGTGTTTTCTTCCGTAACAACTGGAAATATTTCTTTCCCTCAAGGAGTGTAAGCCTAATGACCTCTTCTGCATTGCAGGATAATAGTGTTGTTTTCCCAAAAACAAAATCTTTCTCCAAAATCAAAACGACTTTGGACGTCCCTGACCTGATTGATGTTCAAATGGAATCATTTAAATGGTTTACCACGACCGGGTTGAGTGAGCTTTTCGAAGAAATATCACCTATTGAGGATAACCAAGGCCAGAATCCACGTTTTTCCCTTAGATTCGTAGATTTTGAGTTTGAAGAACCAAAGCTCTCTGAAGAATATTGCCGGAGTCAGGAAAAAACATTCGAGGCTGCCTTATATGTGACTGTAAGCCTCCAAATCAACGCAGCCGGACCAGGTATGGGTGAAATCAAAGAGCAGCGCCTATATGTAGGAAATATTCCTATCATGACTACAGGCGGCACCTTCATCATAAATGGAGCCGAAAGGATCGTAGTAAGCCAACTAGTGCGGTCACCTGGGGTATATTTTACTGCGGATAGGGATGCTGCAACTGGGCGCCCTCTTGCATCTGCAAAAATGATCCCGTATCGAGGAGCATGGATCGAATTCGAAACAAGCAATAGAGACGTCATATACGTAAAAATTGACAGGAAGAGAAAAACCCCTGTCACAACGTTCCTCAGATCATTGGGCTATGAAACCAATGAAGAAATCCTAGAAATATTTAAAGATGTCGACAACAACCCAGATCATCAATTTTTGCAAACCACAATTGAAAAAGATGCGAGTGTTACCAACCAAGAGGAAGCACTTGTGGAATTTTACAGGCGCTTGAGACCAGGCGAACCTCCTAATCCAGAAAATGCGAAAGCTCTAATNAATTCACTCTTCTTCGACAGTAGACGTTACGATTTAGGTAAAGTCGGTCGGTACAAATTGGACCGGAATCTNAAGGGAGCTGAAAACGCGGATAAAGATGGTAATTTGGAAAATCGTATTCTTGCAAAAGAAGACATCGTTAACCTCTTACGACGACTCATACAAGTTAACAATTCAGAACGTCGAGCAAATGACATTGACCATTTAGGTAACAGAAGGGTNCGGGCAGTAGGTGAATTAATTCAAAATCAGGTACGCGTAGGGTTACTGCGAATGGAACGGGTAATCAAAGAAAGGATGACCATACAGCCGGATCCAGAGAGTACTACTCCTGCCGCTCTGATTAACGTACGGCCAGTGGTCGCAGCAATTAGAGAATTCTTTGGGGGATCTCAATTGTCACAATTCATGGACCAAGCAAACCCCCTGGCTGAGCTGACCCACAAAAGACGTTTGTCCGCATTAGGTCCTGGTGGATTATCCAGAGAAAGAGCNGGGTTTGACGTCAGAGATGTCCACCATTCTCACTACGGAAGGATTTGCCCTATTGAAACCCCAGAAGGACCTAACATTGGACTCTTAGTTTCACTGGCGACATACGCCAGGACTAACGAGTTTGGTTTTATTGAAACACCTTACAGAAAAATACTCACAGAGGTTGATAATGGCGATCCTGATGAATTAATAGGNCATACTCCCACTGAAGATATAAAGGCAGAGGACGGTAGAACTATTGTAAAGGCAGGGACACAGATATCTGTTAGGACAGCAGGAAGAATTTCGGCACAAAATAATAAAACCATTGAGGTTAAACCGTACGTTTCAAACGATANCGCGGATATAGTTCATTTGGCTGCTGATGACGAGGAAGAATATTACATTGCCCAAGCAAATTCAGCCATCAACGAGGCAGGCGAATTTATTAACGATAGGGTTGAGACCAGGAGAGGGGAAGAAGTTGGTATGGAACAAACCGACTCGGTCCGATTCATGGACGTATCTCCACTGCAGTTAGTAAGCGTATCTACATCTCTAATCCCATTTTTGGAACATGACGATGCCAACCGTGCTCTTATGGGTTCTAATATGCAAAGACAGGCTGTACCACTATTGAAACCAGAGAAACCTCTTGTAGGGACTGGTATGGAGATGAGGGTGGCAAGGGATAGCGGGCAGGTAATGATGTCTAAGATTGATGGGGTGGTTACTAGCGTTACTGGTGACAAGATAGTTGTAACAGATGAGGATGGGGAAAAATTCGATCACTCACTCATAAAATTCCACCGAAGTAACCAGGGTACCTGCATAAACCAAAGACCGATTGTTGATAAAGGCACAACAGTGCAGACAGGTGATGTCCTTGCTGATGGATCCTCCACAGACAACGGGGAGCTGGCGTTAGGACAAAATGTTCTCGTAGCTTTCATGACTTGGGAAGGTTACAACTTTGAAGATGCAATTATTCTGAGTAGCAGGTTGATAAAAGAAGATAAATTTACGTCAGTACATATCGAAAAACATGAGGTTGAAGCGAGAGACACCAAATTAGGCCCAGAAGAAATTACCCGAGATATTCCAAACATAGGTGAAGATAGCCTTAGAAATTTGGATGAAGAAGGAATAATTAGAATAGGTGCTGAGGTATCAAACCGCGACATACTAGTCGGCAAAATCACACCCAAAGGGGAAACTGAACTTTCTGCAGAAGAAAAATTACTTAGGGCTATTTTCGGAGAAAAGGCCCGTGACGTGAAAGATTCTTCGTTGTACGTACCTCACGGACAGGGAGGAAAAGTGATCGATGTCAAAATACTCGACAGAAATAACGGAGATGACTTATCGCCTGGTGTCAACAAACTCGTCAGAGTATGGATAGCTCACACCAGAAAAATAACCGAAGGCGACAAGATGGCCGGTCGACACGGTAACAAAGGTGTAATCGCCAAGATATTACCCGAAGAGGATATGCCGTTTTTACCGGATGGTACTCCCGTAGACATAATACTCAATCCCATCGGGGTTCCATCAAGAATGAACTTAGGCCAGGTACTGGAGACCCACCTCGGTTGGGCAGCGAAAAGGTTAGGATTCGATGCCAAAACCCCCGTATTTGATGGTGCAGAAGATACCGCCATTGAAGATGAATTAGCAAAGGCATGGATAATCGACCAATCAGGAGCGGTCCCTGCTAGAGCAATTGTAGATAATGCCTCAGAGATGATTGACCTTGGGATGGTAGTCGAATTTCTTGAGAAAAGAGGTTTCGATTTCGAAGAAATATTTATAGAGTCCAAGCCAAACTCCGCGAGATATGCCTGTTTAAAAATATGGATGGATGAGATGACGGATAAAGATACGTCTGATATGTCCGTCGACGATCTTATGGAAGAAGCCTTGGTGCTTAATAGAGATTACGGCCTCGCTGCTCCAGTGCTGGGTAAATCCACACTCTACGACGGCAGGACTGGTGATGTATTTGATCAACCCGTGACTGTCGGATACATATATATGCTGAAGCTAATCCATCTAGTGGAAGATAAAATCCACGCCAGAGCTACAGGCCCTTATTCCCTGATAACTCAACAGCCGTTGGGGGGTAAAGCACAACTCGGTGGACAAAGATTTGGAGAAATGGAGGTCTGGGCTCTAGAAGCCTACAGTGCAGCCCACAACCTAAGAGAAATGCTAACTATCAAATCAGATGACGAGATAGGAAGAGTTAAAACGTATGAGGCGATCGTGAAAGGTGAGGACGTTGCCCAGCCAGGTATACCACAATCTTTCCACGTGCTTATGAAAGAACTACAAAGCCTAGTTCTATCTATTGAGTTAGAAAATGACGATGTAATTGAGGATAAAGGGCTTGAAAGTGGTGGTGACCTTTTCTCTGACTCTTCTGAAATCTCTGATCCTTTGGCACTACTTGAAGGAACCCTCAATAGCAATGATAGTGAACCAGATGGAGGGTCAGAAACAAATGAAGAACCAGAATCGATTGAAGATGACCAACCCGTACCTGGTGGGGATGACTAGGTAAATAATTACACCGACTTCTTAGCAGCTACGGAGAACATGAAATGGCTCAACCTGGAAATGATTTCGACGCAATATCAATTTCATTGGCATCCCCCAACGACGTACAGCGA
>PAON01000040.1:0-29347 GCA_002708495.1 Dehalococcoidia bacterium
AGGCATGTTAGTTGTACCATCCGTGGCTATGGCGGATTATTTCGGCCGGAGTTCCTTGGGTGCCATTAGGGGCTTCACAGAACCATTCGTGTCCTTCAGCCAGGCGGTAGGAGCCTTATTTTCCGGTTTAATTTTTGATATCACAGGAAGTTACAACTACGCTTTCTATACCCTTTCGGTAGTTGCCTTGATGGCAATACTTCTCACAATCACAGCTACTGTACCCATTCACCAAGACAATAAAAAAGGGTGACAAAATCACCCTTTTTTAAATCTTTATTTCAGCAATGTAGATTAGCCGGAACCTGGGCCTCTGCCCATAGAATAAGGCTGCCAGCGCCTAAGCCCCGAATCCGCTAATACTGATGGATTCACACAACTTCTTGGCCATCGTCCTGTAAGGACTAATGAAAGTTCCTTGCCTACTCGCCTCCTAGTCTCAGGAGCCATCCTTTGTGATGCAGAGGCAACGTGAGGAGTGGATATCACATTTTCCATATGCAGGAGAGGGTTTTCGGGATCTGGAGGTTCTTGTTCAAATACATCAAGTCCAGCACCAGCTATCCACTTATTCTCAAGTGCTTTAATCAAAGCTTCTTCATCCACCGTTGGGCCTCGCCCATTATTAATGAATAGGGCCGTAGGTTTCATGGATTTAAATTGCGGTTCACTCATTAAATGGAAGGCATCCTCTGTGGAGGGAGCATGCATTGAAACTATATCTGACATACTCAGCATCTCTTCCAAGGTGCTAATAGGTTGAACCCCACATTCCGTCATGGATAGTTCTTCAATATAGGGATCAAAGGCAATCAGTCGTAGGCCAAAAGCTTTGGCTCTGATCGACACCGCTTTAGCCACATGTCCAAACGCTATGAAACCTAGGGTTTGTCCCCACAATCTTGGGAATTCTGAAAGAAGAGGTCGCCCTTCTGCCCACCGGTTCTCTCGTACCATTTGGTCCATAATGTTTAGTCTTCTATATGAAGCAAGAAGAAGCATCATGGTGTGATCAGCCACTTCCTCGATAAAGGTGTCCGGAACATTTGTGACTGGTATACCCTTCGCCGTTGCTGCATTTACATCAACAGAATCTGCACCGACACTGCCAAGGGAGATAACTTTGCAATTCTCCAAAGCATCTATGATCTTCTTGGTTATCGGTCGGCCTCTGGCGATTAAGGCGTCTGCGTCTTTGGCAGAAGCTATAAACTCGTCCTCTGTTGCCGCATCGATTTCTATTATTTCTGCATCAATCGAGTCGAGTGATTCCTTTTCCAGCAAATATTGACCATCTGCCAAATCAAAAGTAACGCCAGCTGGTTTTTGTGTTACTACCTTGTACTTAGCCATACTCTTTCTCTCCCCTATCATTCACTAAATCGCTGACAACACCTGTCAACAAAGGGCGTACAGGATATGAAATATTTGAAGGGGTGTCCAGCAATATGTCTATAAACCTTATCAACAATTGCCATACTTTGATGATTTAAAACAGTTTTTTTCATCAAAATATGGCAATTGGGTTCACAGGAGAACCGGTAGTATTTGTTAATTTCAAAGGTGCTATGTTAATCAAAAATTCCCACTTGCTTCTAGCTGCACATTCTTTTGCTAGATCATCTAGATTTGCATTATCTAAAATCCACATACCCATAGCTACTATTCCCACTTGGTGTATCGGCTGCATAACATTAGGGTAAGGTGCTGGCATTACATCGTTACCAGTATCCGTTCCCAACATAGCTATGTTTCGTTCATGGAATAAAGGTAAACATGCAGCATGGCACGCTGTTGAACCTTCTACCCGAAAGTCAACCGGTCCTTCAACTCCTCTCCTGTGATATTGGCCTGTTCGGATCAGCAACACATCTCCCTCTGAAATTTCAAATCCGCAGTCCTGCTCCGCCTTCAATATGTCCCCTGGCATTACACCTTCGCCTCTCTCCAACCATTCAATACCTCGAATACGAGGTACATCCACTAAAATTCCGCGCGTAACAATACCCTCCCCTGCAATTTCAATTGATTCCGCTGTGGCCCCAAGGTTAGTTGATACCAAATGGGCAGGCTTTCCGTTGTACATTTGTCCTTTCCAGAAGAAATGAGCCAAGCTATCAACATGCGTGACAGTATAGCCATGAAAAACCATCCCAATATAATCAGTAGCAGCTTGGGTAACTCGGCTTGTCACCTTATCCCCTGAGGCCCATCCTTCTCCACTTTCGACCATGTAATGAACAGCCGGCCCCGTTGCGTCTGGAGAGGGCTCAAATACCAGAGGTCTGGCACAGGAAACAGTCGCACCGTCTTTAACTAGCGACATCGCTTCCAATGTTTTGTTTTGTGAAAGAAAATTTAAGGTGCCTCGTTGATCATCTGAACCCCACCTGCCCCAGTTACTTAATTCTTCGAAATAAGACATAACATCTTTTTCAGTAGGAATCCCACTCATCATTCTCTCCTTCACTATCTCTATTTGTCTATTATTAGTTTAAATCATTAATGAGGTCTTCTAACATTGACATATTTGCACATTCATCAGTGTTTATTTAGTGAGCTAAGCTCTATAATGATNGCCCATGCAACATATTGATTTTACCCCCGTGGCATTTTGATAACGAAGATTCTTGAAAGCCGTTTCCTAGCTGCCCTTCAATATAGAGATTACAGGGTGCTATGGACAGGTAATATGAGTGCGAGCGCTGCAGCCTGGGCTCTTATAGTCGCTCGAGGGTGGATCGTTTGGGAAATGTCAGAGTCATCACTTTACGTAGGACTCGTCACCTTTCTAGCAATGATCCCCAGGGTCATAATCCCTCCGTTTACGGGATATCTGGCTGACAGATACGAAAGACGGAAGGTAATGGCCACCATTTATGGACTCAATCTAACACACACATTATTTCTTGCGGGGTTATTAGCTTTCGGCCAGATAGAAATGTGGCACCTCATGATTCTCGCCTTTGTGAATGGTGCTGCAAGATCAGCACAAATGCCTGTTGGCCAAGCCTTAGTCCCAAATTTAGTACCCAAGGACAAATTACTAAATGCCATTGCNTTAAATCAAGCGACTATGCACGGGTCAAGACTTCTAGGACCATTAACCATACTCCCCCTTCTTGAAAGCACGCGCATAGAGTGGGCCTTCCTAGCATGTTCTATGTTTTACGTTGTTAGCCTTGTTCAATCCTTAAGGATAAAAACACCTAGCACAGGATCNATGGATAACAAAAAAGGGTTCTTTTCTAACTTTACTCAAGGCATACCGTACGTTTACAAACATCCTTTNTTGAAATTANTAGTAATGATGGCCTTCTTTCATTGTGGTTTCACAATGTCATTCGAAGCTGTTTTACCAGTCTTGTCAGTGGAAAGATTTAATGCAACTGACGGAGCAGATTTCAGCCTCATGATGATGTCTATCGGAGGTGGCGCGTTAATAAGTTTGATATGGCTATCTGGGGTTACTAGTGAGACAACAAAAGGTAAATTATTCCTTAACCTTGGAGTAATAAGTGGGGTAGCCCCAATNCTGTTGGCCTTTTCCCCAAACATATACTTCGCAATTGGGAGTGCTGCTCTAATGGGAGCCTCACAAGCAGGATATATGACCCTCACTCACACAATGATTCAATTGGTAACTGACGACTCTGTGAGGGGACGTGTTGGAGCAGTATATTCTGTTCACATTGGAGGAATAATGGCANCCATGAACCTGGCAAATGGAGCAATTTCCGATCTTTCTTTCCTAANAATCGACCTATTTAANGGATTGAGGGTTCTTCTNCCCGCGGACACTATGCTCACCATAGGGGGGATTTTATTCATCGCATCAGTNTTTATCAGCTGGTTCATAATTTCGTTGCGAAAAATTTACCAGACTGGCATNCCCCAATCCTCATTAATTCAGACTTAGAATTTTAACCTGGAATAAAATCANGNAATAATAACTTCCAGACCTTGTGACACTTTCATTACTTCTTCCTTTGGTATTGCAGAAGGAGACACTATTTGACACTGCAAAGAGGCCGCTGACACTGCAAACCGNCAAGAAACATTTGCATCCCAACCTTTACTAATTCCATACAAAAATCCTGACGACAACACAGCACCCGCTCCATTAGCATCTAACAAGTCTATCGAAGGTGGCCGGACAGAGAATGATTCTGAATTGGATTTCCAAAAACAACCCTCCTCTGATCCAGTAAAGAGCACTCCTTTGACTCCCTGTCTTAATAACTCATTACACGTTTCATACTTATTGTGGGTGTTATTAGTTTGGTCAGGGGTGCATTGAACCCAAGTAGCTAGTCCTACCAGCTCNTTGACTGATTCAGTGTTTNGGGGTCGGTCTTCTATATTAANGAGCACCGGAACATTTTTATCCACGGCTTTCTTAATTGCGGGCAAATTGTATGGATAATCGTACCAATCAGCATAAGCACATTTGGCACCCGAAATTACAGCAGTATCGGCAAACTCCAAAGTAGACAGTAAGTCTTCCCTCCTATCCCAAATATATGTCCGTCCTCCGGTAGAGTCTGATATAACAATTTCGTATGGAGTTTCAAGGTTTTTNTCCTTGATAAATCCTCCCACCACNCCCAATGCCTCTAACTCGTCGAACACATTNCTTCCTGAAACGTCATCNCCGAGTTTGTTGCATACCAGGCCGCTGGAAAGNCCCCATTTNGCAATACAACAGGCGACTATAGCTGCATCGTCAGAAATGAAGTCTGCACGNGTGATCCATTTGGTCCCCGTATTCCAATCTGGAAGTTTCTCAACTACATAAACTTCAGCCGGAGTCACCATGCCTATACAGACGACATCAATAGNTTCTTTCCTATGCCTATTAATGTTGATTATATTATTTTCCATTTTTCTTCCTNAGGCTCCGATTTCAAGGATGGNAGATTAACATTATATTTAGAAGTGCTACANCGCGTTNTCATTAGGTAGTAAAATTTACTGAAACCNGACCAACTATTTGCAAGAATNTTTACCAACATGATAGCCATAGNATTTTTATCATTTCTAACAGGAATAATAGGGATAACCGGCTTTGTCNNAATTTACTATGCTATTNAAACAAGACGNCAAGGTTTTAAAATATTCTGGCAAAAACTNGNATATNTTTCCTCCATNGTATCCATTGANAAAGACAAAATAACTTTCCANCCTCGNGGCAGAGACGCTACTGATGGCCTGTTNCCTTATGTTGGCTTAATNGGTCGTGATGGTTCNATACTCATAGGNGGACCCCCTTACCAAGAAAATGGNATCATAACTAGAGAGATTGTTTCAAAAAATGGATCTTTGGGACAAGGGGCTAGGATAAGAACTAGTCTATTCATATATGAAACCAACCCTAAAATTGATCTTGGACTTGACTATATCGATGTGTCTTTCGATTCTGAACTTGGAACTCTTACCGGATGGCACATCCCCAATAATAGCAACAACTGGGTCATAGGTGTTCACGGCCATAGATCTTATAGAACAGAATCTATGCGATTTGTGTCAACTTTCCGTAAATCTGGCCTGAATGTCCTGTTGTCAGACTATAGGAATGATCAAAATGCACCGTTAGACAAAGGTGGCTACCACATGTTTGGCCTAACCGAATGGCGGGATTTGGAAAGTGCTGTGAAATTCTGCCAGGAAAAGGGTGCCGAAAAAATATTTCTGATGGGACACAGCATGGGAGGCGCAATAGTAGTCAAGTATTTGTTGGAATCTTCTTTAAAATCACTAATAAACGGGGCAATTTTAGAATCTCCTGCTTTGAATCTTAACAAAATTATCTCAATGAAAGCGGCAGAAATACCATTGTTACCACGGGGAGCCGAATATCCTGTAAAAAAATTGGTCTCTTGGATGGTTAAGTTGAATTGGGAGGACCTAAACTACTTATCAAGAAGCGATGAATTAACCACCCCCATACTGCTGATACATAGTGAGTCCGATGTGACAGTCCCTGTTTCTCTGAGTGATCAATTAGCGGAAAACAGGTCGGACATAGTTACGTACCTCCGGCTTGAAAAAGCCCACCATGCTGCAGCCTGGAATACCAATAAGGAAATTGTTGAATCTTCTATGGAAGCATTTTTAAACAAAAATATAAGTTCTATTGATGATTGAATGAAGTAACAAATTATGAGTTTGAAGATTTCCTCCAAGCCGAGGATACAAGGAACCCGCAAAACCTCTTCAGCAGCAATTGGCATCAACATTACAAAAAGTTATTTTCTTAAACCTGTATGTTATATTGCCTGAATCAACCGTCTATGAATTGAGGTAAGCATGGCCAAGTTAAAAGGAACAGGTATGCTCGCTGTTTGGAGCGAGGTAGCCTCGGAGCACGAAGAAGAATTCAATGAGTGGTATAACCAGGAACACATATCGGAAAGATTGTCGGTTCCCGGAGTCTTAAGTGCGGCTCGCTACGAAGCTGTGAAAAGCGGCCCAAAACACCTAGCGGTATACGAGCTGGAACATTCTTCAGTTATGAAATCTCCAGAATATGTTGAGTTGAAAAACAATCCGACAGAATGGTCAAAACGAATGTCACCAGATGTTATAGGAACAAAATACATCCGAAATGTATACCAAATGATATTCCCAACAGAACTGACAGAGGAAGTAGTTTCAAGCCCTATGGCTCCAGCTTTACAAATTGGAAGGATGAATATTCCTAGCAACACAGAAGATGAATGGAACAATTGGTACAACAAAATTTACGTGCCGAATTATGAAACAGTCGACGGCGTAATACGAGGCCGTCGCTATCAGACTGTCGAAGGCTCACCTAAATACATGACTTTTTACGAATTAGATTCCGCCAATGCTTCGCAGACTGAGGAGTGGCAAAAACAACAAACTGCCCATCCTGACAATGAAAGGATGCGGCAAGAAATGCAGCATGAGTCAGATTCCCCTGGTATTTGGGTCAAAACTTTTGAACTTTAGATATAAACGTTTAGGATCAACAAGTAAATCCCAAGGACACCGTTAACCCAATGGAATGGATGTGGTTTTCATTAGCGAGTGCCTTTACCTTTGCACTTGTGTCAGTCCTAGACAAATTACTGATTTCAAAGCATGTTGATAACGCTAAGGTATTCATAGTCACTGTGGGTGTGGCACAAATCTGCCTTGGTCTTATTGTTATTCCCATGTCCGCATTTTCGGGCCTAACATTAAGCACTCTGACCACTGTAATTTTTTCTGGTATATCCTCTGGAATGTACCTCGTTATTATGTTCCAAATAATGGAATCACAGGACGTTTCACGGGTCGTACCCGTGGTNTCCACCTACCCTGTCTTTGTTGCTGCATTGGCTTTTTTCNTATTGGGAGAACAGGTCACTATATATTCCCTGGCCTGCATATTAATTACAGTCTTTGGGGCAGCNTTAGTATCGTTGTCACCCTCNGGGAAAAAGGCGTTAGCCAAATCTGACGTTACGGCAATGCTGCTCCTATTCCTAGCAAGTATTCTTTTCGGATTAAGTCAATTCCTAGCTAAGACAATTGCAGATGATGTTGATATGTGGACACAGTATATGGTTCGCGGAGTNTCCGGAGGGCTTACCTGTTTTTCATTAATCCTGCTGCCCGGAGTAGTGAAAGGTGTCANATCTATCTTTCAGAAACCTAAATCTTTNTTTCTTATTGGGTTTACTGAAGGATTTTTNGTNTTCTTNGCAATCTTGTTTTTCTTTNTGGCTATNTATGCNGGNGAGATNTACATGGTATCNACGGTTATGGCNAGCAGNCCTATCTTTGTATTTGGTATAGGACTAATCCTNAGCCTNCCAATGATAAAACTCTTAAANGAACCNTTAAATGGNAGAGTTCTAGCTGTTAGAGCNACAGGAACTTTCTTAACAGTNTTGGGAGTGGCNGGAGTCTCACTTTTATAGGGTTCCTGAGTAGCTTTATTACCTCGATCCTCGCTTGATATTCATGAGAAAGCCTAGAAATTTGGTGGTTAACTAAAAACGCTCTTCATTAACACCAGCCAAGTGGCAAAAATTACACCAATGCGTTTTCGCCGGTAATATGCCGACCAATTATCAAGGTGTGTACATCTCTCGTACCTTCATAAGTGTCGACCGTTTCTAGATTCAACATGTGTCTGATAACACCATAATCCAATGTTATTCCGCTGCCTCCAAGCACTTCTCGTGCGCTCCTAGCCGCTTTCAAAGCAGAGCGAACATTCTCTCTTTTTGCAACGGAAACNTGGTTGTAATCCATTGTTCCTGCATCTTTCATTTCCCCTAGTCGCCAGGCCAATAACAGTCCCTGGGTATGATCTGTAACCATATCTACCAATTTATCTTGAACAAGTTGTCTGGAGGCAATAGGTTTCCCNAAAGTACTTCTTGCCTTAGAGAATCTAAGNGCATCTTCATAAACGCTTTCAAGTGCCCCAAGAGCACCCCATGCGATACCATAACGCGCCTGAGTTAGGCAGGACAAAGGAGCTGATAAACCGTTCGATTCTGGCAGAATACTAGTAGCCGGNACTCTCACATCTTCCAGCACCAGNTCACTNGTNACTGATGCTCGCATGCTCATCTTGTGCTCTATTTTATTTGCAGTGAATCCAGGTGTATCTGTANGAATTAGAAATCCTCTCACCGTATCTGTCTCATCTTTGGCCCAAACGAGAGCCACATCGGCAATATTTCCGTTGGTAATCCACATTTTCGTACCGTTTAATATGTAGGATTCACCATCTTTCTTGGCGTTTGTCTTCATTGCCCCTGGATCAGAACCACCATCATGCTCGGTAAGTCCGAAACATCCAATCATATTCCCTTTAGCCATTTCGGGTAGATATTTTTTCTTTTGGTCTTCAGAACCGTATCTATATATGGGATACATCACCAAGGCACTCTGCACACTGGCAAAGCTTCTGAAACCTGAATCTATTCTTTCGAGCTCATACATGATGAGGCCATAGGATTTGTTGTTGACTCCGGGGCATCCATACTCCGCTGGTAGATTCGACCCCAAGAATCCCATTTCCCCAAACTCAGGTACCAAATGCTNGGGAAATTCACCAGACTCCCACCAATCCTTTACACCAGGCATTACTTCACTATCCAGATAATCNCTAGCAGAATTTTGAATCTGCCTATCTTCCGTGGAAAGCAGTTCAGTTACGTTGTAGTAATCAAGCATTTGGAATCCTCAATTGTTCCTGTTTTTCACTAACAGGGTAGATATAAAATTTTTGTGAATATAGTATGTCGTTGTGTCGAACTATTTTCCACCCTAAGTATTAAATTTGTCGAAGAANCCATAATTGAACAAGCTTCCTAAATCTGATCGCAAAATAATTAGAGCCTGGTGTATGTATGACTGGGCAAATTCTGGTTACGCTACAAGTGGTTTAGCCGCATTTTTCCCCGTGTATTACGTTCTCCTGTTCAAAAATGCCCTAGGGGAAGAAGCTGTTCTATGGGGGATAAATTTCACAGGAAGCTCGTCTTGGAGTGTAGGGTTGGTTATATCTACTTTGGTAGTGGCTCTTTCTAGCCCAATCCTTGGGGTAATTGCTGATAGGATACCGATTAAAAAAACACTGCTGTGGGTATACACCATAGCTGGTTCTCTATGCGCCATACTTGGATTTTTTTCAGCTTATACATCCCATCCGTGGGCTTGGTTATGGGGAACATTCATATTGGGAAATATCGGGTTTGCCGGTGGATTAGTAATTTACAATTCATTTTTACCACACATAGCACCGCGAGATTTATTAGATGATGTGAGCAGTCGAGGGTACGCGTACGGTTATGTTGGCGGCGGTCTACTTCTATTGATTCATGTCATTGTTATCGTGCTGACATCGCAAAGCGAACACACGGATCTGATCCTAAGACTATGCATTGCCTCAGTGGGTGTATGGTGGTTCCTTTGGGCTTTATGGGCTTTAAAGAAAATACCTGAACCTGAGATATTTAATCCGATTTATGGGCTCACAATACGTTCTGCGCCGAAGGTAGCATTTGCAGAATTAAACAAAACGCTCAAAGAGTTGGTGCGGTTTAAGGTCATATTGATTTATCTAGCTGCATACCTTCTTTTCAACGACGGCATTCAAACTGTTATGGGAATTGCCACAGCTTTCGCAATGGATGCACTAAAAATTGATCAAATGTTCATCATATTATCGCTGCTAATAATTCAGTTTGTTGCCGCGCCATCTGCAATGGGTTTTAGTAAGCTCGCCACGGCATGGAATACCAAAAGATCACTATATATAGCATTAGCAGGCTGGATAGTGATAGTTTTATTTGGGGTCGCAATTNTCCCNCTTCAGCCCAATCAACACAGCGATTTCGATTATCAATTTAGCTATGATGAAACGAAATCTCAATATGTCTTCGCACAGGGACCTGAATTAACTGATTCCAAAATGGATACAGCCTGGCGATCGGAAATAGGTGAATTAGAGCAAGGGCAATCATTCTCTGTTAAAGCGATAAAAGAATTATCAAACCAAATCGCAACTTCCAAAAATTCCCAATACAGTCTTTCAATAACAGGTGGCGGTTTAAATGGAACAACTGGGATCGGAAGTTATCACCGGTCAACTCTTGGTAATGGATCCTTGGATTGGTGGCCTGAACTAATTCGTAATTTACTTTGGATTCCCTTGGGATTAACAGCAGAACTACAATGGATAATACTCGGCATATCAGTAGGACTTGTTATGGGAGGAAGCCAGGCTTTGGCAAGAAGTTTGTTTGCCCAAATCACTCCAGAAACACGGAGTGGTGAATTTTTTTCCTTTTTTGGATTTATGAGTCGGGCATCTTCAGTTTTCGGGCCAATGCTCTATGTGGTAGTGACTGCAATGTTTGATACGAGGATGGCTGTTGCTTCAATTTTGTCGATAATAATAGCGGGGACAGGCATACTGAAATGGGTCGACGTGGAACAAGGGGTCATAGTAGCCCAAGAGGAAGACAAAAATCAGCGAAATATATCTTAAAACTAAACAGATCTCTGAAAATACTTCTTTGCCTCTAATGGCCAGTCAACTGTAACTCCTAGGACTTCATAATCAGAAATGAGAGCCAAATCTTCCACTGACTCTGCGCCCCAAACACCTATACTTAAGCCATTGGTTTTAGCTGACTCCATTAATTCCGGTGACAGTAAATTTATATTCGGAAACAATCCTTTTATCCTATTTTGGACACAAAATTCAATGTCCTCTTGAGTAGGGTTAATAACCAGTAACCCATGTCCCACTGTCGGCATGGCTTTTGCAGACAGGCGGACCTGATCCCGACTGAAGGAAATGATTGAAACCCCGGGAATATCAATTTGTTCCTTGAGCTCTTCTGGAATTAAATCATGTTGGTCCAACATATCTTTAAGTTTGTTGACTAACTGTTCTTCCAAGGCTTTTATCTCAACAAAGACATGAGTCTTATCAGCATATCGTGAGAGAAAATTTTCTAAACTTGGCACTATCTCGCCAGGATAACCAACCTCGTTGTCTTTTCGAAACCAGGAGCCTGCATCGAGTTGGCTTATTTGTTCAAAAGACATAGATTTTAAAAATCCAGTGCCATCTGTGGTCCTATCCACCTTTTCATCGTGCATAACAACCAGTACACCATCAGCGGAAAGGTGCACATCAAGTTCCAACAGCTCGAAACCGTTATCGAGTGCATGATCAAAACTACTGATTGTATTTTCAGGCCTTTCAGCTGAAAATCCTCGATGAGCAATAATTAACGGGTATACCAAGGAATCTCCTACTTGTTTCTATTCACTAAAATTAAAACATATAATAAAACTATAAATGCTCGAATGATATGCCAACGTAGCTCAGTGGTAGAGCAGCTCTTTCGTAAAGAGCAGGTCGTCGGTTCAATCCCGACCGTTGGCTCCACAAATTTATCTCCTGCGTCTTTTGATTGATCACATAAATATCTATAAAAACTCAACTTTACCTTGCCTCAGATAAATTAACCCGTAACCAGTTTGATATTCCCTCTTCATTTAGTCATTGATATGCGATCATTGATGTGTAAATAGTTTTGTAAAGGACCTTTGTCGATGATGATCCCATCCGAAAAAATTAGAAATATCACCATAATTGCTCATGTTGATCATGGTAAAACTACCCTAGTAGATGCTTTCTTAAAGCAAAACAACATTTTCACTGAGCGTGAAGACCCTGGTGAATTAATAATGGATAGCAATCCACTTGAAAAAGAAAAGGGAATCACCATATTAGCCAAGAATACTTCAATCATGTATCAGGGCACCAAAATAAATATCATAGATACCCCGGGCCACGCAGATTTCAGCGGGGAAGTAGAAAGAGTAATGAATATGGCTGACGGGTGTATCCTCCTCGTGGATTCTGTAGACGGGCCTATGCCACAGACCAAATACGTTCTCCAGCAAGCATTGACCTATGGGCTGACTCCAATAGTAGTTATCAACAAAATAGATCGGCCCGAACGAAGGCCACAGGAAGTGCATGCAGAAGTTGATGATTTGTTTTTAGAACTGGCAACAAAGGAATCACAGTTGGAATATCCGGTTCTTTTTGCTTCAGCCAGGGAAGGATATGCTATCGAAAATATGGGGGATATCCCAAGTGATATCAGCCCTTTAATAGATGTGATAATTAATAAAGTACCAGCACCGACAGGAAATCCGGATGACCCTTTGCAAATATTGGTTACCGCATTGGACCATGATAATTACGCTGGCCAAATAGCGATAGGAAAAATATCCCGTGGAAGTGTATCCAGCAAATCAGCTGCCGCGTTGATTTCACCTGATGGGGAAGTTTCCAATCACATAATTGAAAACACCTTTATATATGACGGAATGAAAAGAAGTAAAATCGACCATGCAGGCCCTGGTGAAATTGTCGCCATTACTGGCTTATCTGAGGTAAATATTGGAGATACAATTTCTGATCCCAGTGACCCACATCCCCTACCTCCAATCAAGGTTGAGGAACCCACAGTAAAAATGTCATTTGGTGTCAATACCTCGCCTTTCATGGGCAAGGAAGGAATGCACCACACCTCGAGGGAACTCTTAAAAAGACTCAAGGAAGAGATACGTACAAATGTCGGGTTGCGGGTAGACCAGACAGAAAATACGGATGAGTTTAATGTCAGCGGTAGAGGGGAATTACATTTGTCAGTTCTTGCTGAAACCATGCGAAGAGAAGGGTACGAATTTCAAGTATCACAAGCGCAGCCGATACTTAAAACAATTGACGGCCACCTTCACGAGCCTTTCGAATATTTACATATCGAAACGAATGAAGACTATTACGGGGTCTTGACTGAAAATTTAAACCGCAGATTAGGGTTGTTAGAGGACGTTGTCAACGACGGAAATGGAGCCCTTAGGTTAACATTTTTGGTCCCAACGAGAGGTCTCATTGGATTTAGGTCCTTTTTCCAAAATGCGACCCATGGGGACGGGATTATGTCTAGTCGTTTCGCGGAATACAGAAAAAAAGAGGGGAAAGTTAGAAGGTCAAATCAAGGGTTCCTTGTAGCTTCAGAGACAGGAGAATCAGTAGCCTATGGGCTCATTAATTCTCAAGAACGCGGTAAAAACCTCATAGATAGCGGTATTCAAGTTTATGAAGGTATGATAGTCGGTCTAAACTCCAGATCTTCAGATTTAACTGTTAATGTGTGCAAAGAAAAGAAACTAACCAATGTGCGATCTTCAACATCTGATATCGCTATCAAATTAATAAAGCCGCAAACACTTTCGTTAGAGGAATCTTTGGACATTATTTCTGAAGATGAGTTAATAGAAATAACTCCTCAAAACCTTAGGCTCCGAAAAAGAATACTTTCAGGAGAAGCTCGCCTTCGCCAGTTAAAGCGGGCCCAAAAGCCCAGCAAAAAATGAGGGGATAAAATACCCTCTCTGTCTAAAAAAACAGGTGGGGTTATTGTTCCAACCTCTTATTGCTCAATTTGTTACTTTGATGGAAAACGGCTCACCACAAATATCCCATGTGTAGTTCGACACTGACGGAGAAAACATTCTGGTCAATAAAGCCATTGGTCGAATAAAAGTCCACAACATTAGGAAGAGAGGCGCATGTAGCAATTGCAGTGTTTGGTCCTACGAACCAATCTTCCTGGGTTCTAAATGTCTAAGATCTTGTATTCGGCAGCACTGAATTAGGTGCACTAGACCATATAAGTAGGTCAGCAAAAAGTATCGGGAGACCCAAATTTACCAAAATCACTACCGTCAAAACACAAGGTTAATAATAGTCATACAACCAACCATGATAACGGGATGTTAAATGCCATCCACTAGTAATTTTGATACAACTTACTTTCTGCCAAATCGATAACTTGGTATTTCACCCCACTGTCAGACATAGTACGCTCTGCTGCCGCAGTGACTAAAATCTGCCCTCCTTTACCGATCACCTCTCCATTGACCATTATTGGATCCCCATCCACGAAAGACATTACCGGTTCTCCTGAATGGGGGTCTAGCACAGTAATATCTGCATCCGCTCCTTCAGAAAAATGACCCTTGTTCAGCAAGCCCACCATCCTGGAAGGTGTCCAAGACAACTTATTAGCCATTTCCATGGGAGTAAATGCACCGAATCGAACTAGGGCCATAGTAGTTTGGATAGCCACATTTCGAGGATGGGAGCCTCCATCCGTGCTGACTGCATCGACAACAAAATCGCCGGCACTATCTTTTTCAGTGGTCAAATTAAAAGCCGAACCGGGTAAATTAACAGGAAAACTCATCCCCACCATGGTCTTNGATTTNTTGTATATNCCTAAAGCNTCTTTGCCTTTTATNTACGNTATTTCCCCTCCTTTAACACNGATNACAGATGCATACCCNTCNATTATCGCTTCCCTCATCCCATCTATAGTCGGTTCAAAGCCTCTCGCCTCTAAACAGTTTCTAGGTACGTTTGCAATTACATTCCCGTCTTTNTCACANGCCCCATTCGTACCGTTTTNCACAGCATGATAAACCTCAGAATTTATCTGCCCTTTTAGTGAACNNAGAAGCTTAATTGCCTCCTTGCANTCCTNCACTGAATCTTTCACAACCCCCCTGCANTAAGAATTNACATGACANATATGTAGNCTTCCNTNGCCTAANATNTCTGGTATCTCCCGNAACCCNCCNAGATGNCTACCTGAATCCTTGGAGCCGACNTGNAATGCCACATATGCNCCCTGNGAATTNGATTCTCTAATAATTTCCGATGTGGTTTCNNGAGAGAAAGGATGNTANCCACCTAACATTTTTACACCTATNCAACCTTGCCTCANGGCNTCGGAAACTGTACTGGCTATTTCTCCCCTTGANGGNTTATCAGAAGGAATCGTAAGNCCNGGAATCAAAGCAAATTGGCCAGCNACATTCAGNCCNGCTCCNTTTCGTTTAATACCGTCGATNAAATTTTTTCCNGTNCCACCCATATCCACAACAGTCGTGGTNCCNGCTTTTGCCAACATNCCATACCCCAAAGAAGGATCTACNGTTCTGGAAATACCNGCGACATGAGCATGAGTNTCAATNTGGCCAGGTATNACCCATTTCCCNTNCAGGTNTACGGTATTTGCNCCTNANCTCNCAACTCCNNNTTNTAGANATGNGGTGTATTTTTCCANNCNTNATGANAATNTCNGCNANCTCATCAAAGTTATTGGCAGGATCTATTATCCTNCCNCNNCTCAACACCAAATGGNTTTCTTCCATAAATTCACGAATCCTGNAAAGNCAATATATNTTGNACATATAGTAAACTANCANNTGNAAANCCAACAANATTAGGAATATTANGATGCGTATTGGAGCNGTTTTNCCNCAAACNGANNCTGGTACAGATGTAGCAGCNATAAAAGAATATGTTCAANGNNTAGAAGCCNTNGGNTTNGATCACATNTTGGCTTTTGACCATGTNCTNGGTGCAAACGCNTCAAGNCGNCCTGGATGGTCTGGNGCTTATCAACATACTGATTCATTCTATGAACCNATNACNTTNTATAGNTATGTNGCAGGNATTTCAACCCANNTAGAANTNGCCACTGGNGTAATTATTNTGCCGCAAAGACANACNGCCCTTTTTGCCAANCAATCAGCCACCCTNGATCTCNTATCAGGNGGTCGATTACGACTAGGAATNGGAACAGGTTGGAATCAAGTNGAATATGAAGCGCTTGGAGAGAATTTCCATAANCGTGGTANACGATCNGAAGAACAAATAAANNTACTANGNAAATTATGGGCAGACGAATTAGTCACATTTANGGGNGATCACCATACNNTCACAGATGCCGGNTTNAACCCTTTACCNCCAAGAAAATCGATCCCTATATGGTTTGGAGGAATGGCAGACCCTGTTTTGCGTCGGATAGCTAAATTTGGAGACGGATGGCTTCCTCAAGGTTCACCAGACGATGAAAACAAAATCAATTTTGAACGCCTTAACCGGTATTTAGAGGCCAATAATAAATCGATGGAAGACATAGGAATAGAGGGTCGTATTTCCCTTAACATGACGAATCCTGACATCAAGAAAAATTTCTTAGCGTGGGAACAACTAGGTGCCACTCATGTTTCTGTAAATACCATGAACCTTGGGCTGCAATTCCCTCAAGAACACCTCGAGTCACTTTCCAATTTTATTAAAATAGCTAAGAATTCCTAAATAGAAAAACTCAATGATAAGGAGAAATTCATGTTATCTGTAGGCGATAAAGCCCCAGACTTCACCCTTGCTGCCCATTCTGGGGAGCCGGTGACATTAAGCTCATTTCAAGGAGAAAAGAATGTAGTTCTTTCTTTTCATATATATTCCTTTACCGGTGGTTGAACCCACCAAGTTTCTTCTTTCAGAGTGCACAATGCTGCATTTGAAGAAGTAGATACCCAAGTTCTGGGTATTAGTTGCGATTCTAAGGCTGCCCAATCCGCATTTTCAGGGTCTTTGGGTGGTATACCCTACCCAATCCTGTCAGATTTCTACCCCCATGGGAAAGTATCAGATTCTTACGGGGTGTTTGATGAAAACAGGGGTACACCAAAGAGAGCTGTAATAGTGGTTGATAAGAAAGGTGTCATTAAATTTATCAATACCTATCGGGCAGCTACGGATTTAAATCCTACAGATGTCCTCGAGACTATTAAATCCCTTTAACATTTCATTAGCTCCTATGGACAGTTTTAATAAGCAAATATTTCAAGCCGGGGACTTGGCTGTCTTATATGACAGACGTTCTAGGGAGTATATGGTCCAATTACAAGAATCGGACCGATTTGAGTCTCATATTGGAAACTTAAACCATTCGGAAATAATAGGTAAACCGGAAGGAAGCTGGTTACCTACTACCACAGGCCATTTACTGCTGGCTTTTAAACCCACAAGATTTCAATACACCCTGAATATGCCACGGGTGGCCACGATTATTTACCCTAAAGATCTAGGATCTATAACTACGTATTCAAATATTTTCCCAGGAGCCAAAGTAGTCGAGGCCGGCTCCGGTTCTGGTTCTCTTACAATTACCTTATCTGAATTGGTCGGAGAAAATGGACATGTGGATAGTTACGACATAAGACAAGATATGTCTTTATCCGCTAAATCTAATCTACAAAAGTACAATCCTGACTACAACAATGTGTCCTTTCACATTGGAGATGTCTCTGAGGCGATACCCCATCATGACGTTGATAGTCTACTCTTGGACCTGCCAGAGCCTTGGCACGTCGTTGGTTCAGCCGCACAGTGCCTAAAACTCGGTGGTACTTTCCTATCATTTCTCCCGAATATATCCCAGGTTTCTGATCTGGTGGAACAAATAAAAAAGCACCCAGAGTTTTCCCTAACTAACACTATTGAAATAATGGAAAGATCCTGGGATGTTTCTGGACGAACAATAAGACCCTCTCATCGAATGATCGCACATACCGGTTTCATTACCACCACACGAAAATGTATTCCAAGACCTAAAAAAAGTTAGTCTCCGACGTTTGGGGCTGACGAGCATTTGCCATATGAACATTTTTAACCTGAGGAAATTCTAGACCTTGGGGCCAAAAAACATCTGAATTTAAATCTCTCACATTAAAATGTTCTACATTTTTGCCTTGTATCAAAACCTTAAATCCTCCCAATCCAGAAATATCATTCAGTCCTGAAATTAAATTGATGCTTCTACTTTTTTCTAGACCGTCTTTCCTCATGTTACGAAGCAAATGATCTAAACCCATCGAATTCAGCCATTCTGCCTGTGAAAAATATCCGAATTCCTTAAATCCATATTTATATCCACTTTGCTTTAGAGTGTCAAAATCCACATGAGCTGTTATATCTTGAGATCCAATTCTCTGGAACGGGTTGGAGCCATCTATATGTTTATAGTAGGTTTGAAGTAGTCTGTGTGATTTTTCCATTGAAAAAAAAACTTCCCTATCAAACCCGTAATCGATGGTTATTACATATCCACAGTTTAAAGCATCGGAAATATTGCTATACCAATCATTCATCTTGGTATTTATGGGGCCTCTGTACCCATTTAACTGTCTAATATTAGAAGGCATAAAATCGGCATAGTCATCGAGCGTGATCGGAATTAAAATTTCTTCCAAACTACCCTGAGTGTCTATACCAACATATATCTCGAAAATTTCTCCATCTCTTATTTCGATCATTCTTACTGGAAAGGAGTCAATCAACTCATTTGATATAAATACTCCGGTTCTATGAAAAGGCTCAACTTGATCAGACTGCACAATTTTCATATGACTGTCGTCAGCAATCTCTATCTGTCGCCTATCCACACATATGTATGTAAGGGAGGAATATAAATCTTGATTTAGAATTGAAATAGCTTCTGAAAAATCTTTTGCTAAAGTGGCATCCCCTGCTCCCTGTTCAATAATAAAAAACGGGGAAGGGCGACCCATTGTTTTCCACATTTTTTCAACTTGAAGAGCACATAGAGAGGCAAATATCGGGTGTATATGCGGGCTAGTGTAGTAATCTCCCGCGACCCCAAAAATATCCTCATTTCGGTAATAACCGACGTCGGAATAAAGGGCGATTTCCATAAAAGTCTCAAACGAAATTGGGCCATCATCCATAATAGTCTGCCCAACTAAACTTCGAGCAGGAGAATTCAATTAATCAACTCCAGAGTACATAACTCAAAGATTTATTGTTTTAAATTAATGAACTATTTCGACTTTGATTCCGATGCCGCATTTTTCTTTGCCTGCCCACTTCTGTCCCAGCCTGAACCAGGCATCGAATTTCGGAACTCTTCCTTATGCCCACAAAGCTTACAGCGGCCAATGCTCACTGGTCCATTGGGTTGATCTATAACCCAGTAATGGGTACATTCTTCCACCAATATTTTCTTGCTCAAAAGTACTCCTTTTTAGAGGTATAACAGTAAGTTTAAGGGAGGAACTATGAACGGTTAGCTATAGGAATGAATTCCCTGTCTAGTTCCCCAACGTACTGGAGTCTGGGCCTCAGCAGGATATTATTTTCAAACTGCTCAACTACCTGTGCGGTCCATCCAGGTATACGGCCGACTGCGAATATTGATATAAACAAATCTTCAGGGATCCCTAACAGGTAATACATCGCACCTGAAAAGAAATCCACGTTCTGGCAAATTCCCCGTCGGGAGTAAGGCTGCATAACTTCCACAACCTTTTGGAGTATGGAGTACCATTTCGGCTCTCCCTTTCTTTCTCCAAGGGCCTTTAAGTCATCTTGCAGATGCAAAGACCGAGGATCAACGGCCGTATAAACTCTGTGGCCAAATCCCATTATCCGTCCACCACCATCTAGGGTATTTCTTACATAGTCAGCAGCATTATCTTCACTTCCTATGTCTAACGACATAGTCATAACCGACTCTGCTGCTCCACCGTGTGAAGGACCTTTCAAAACCGATACGCCTGTTGTGATGGCGCAATGCAAGTCAGCTTGTGTAGATGCCGCAACTCTGGCCCCAAATGAAGAAGCATTTAATCCGTGTTCCGCATGAAGCACAAAATCTTTGTCAATGAGTTTGGCATCTCGGGGATCAGGTATCTCATCAAATATCATATAGAGAAAATTAGCAGCAATGCTAAGGTCCGGGTTAGGTTTAACTGGATCTTTTCCTTCTCTTATACGTGAGTGAGCAGCAGCTATGGTTGGGGCCTGTGCGGTGAGTCTTGTGCCCTTCCTCAATGTGGCTTCCGGCGAGTTGTCATCTACATCTGGATCAAATGTAGCCAATGCAGAAATTGCTGTTCTCAATACATCCATCGGATGTGCGTCTTTGGTGATCCGGATGATATCTAAAATGGCCTCTGGAAGCTCCATATTGGCTTTAAGCTCCGCAACAAACCCAGATAGTTGATCACTTGTGGGAAGCTCCCCGATCATCACCAAATATATGATTTCTTCGAAACTACAATTTTCTGCTAAATCATCAATTGAAAACCCACGATAGTATAGCTTACCTGCCTTGCCATCAATGTAGCTCGATGTAGTCCTATCTATGTAAACCTCTCGCAAACCCCTATATAGAGTCGGGTTTTCTTCCGTCATCGATTACCTCCAAGTGGCTAGTCAAGCAAACCTAATATCACCCTGGATTGATTAAATCCCATCTAGGCGAAACAATTTAGCAGTTTTTTGTAGAAAAAAGCCTTGCAATTTTATCAATCGAGTTAAATTTTAGTCAAGTTGATCAAGAAGAAGGGACAGTAATAAGCAAATTGAGAGCAATTTGGAGTATAAATTTACTTGTCATAGTTGACAGTCGATTTTAGCTCGGCCTGATCCGCAATCCTAACTTTAGCCTTTCTCATTGGATATTTATTTTATCAGTTAAATTATTTGTTAATTTGCCAAAATGCTCTACAATCAATCTGTGTCACGTTTCTTAACAGCCATATAATGCCCAATAATGCAAAATAACAATAACCTCACTCCAATAGAAGTACCGGAAGTTGTAGTTCAGAGACTACCCATATATGTGAGAATCCTAAGCCAATTACTGGATTCTAAGGTGGAAGTAATAAGCTCTCATCAGCTGGGGGGACTTCTACAAATGACACCCGCTCAAATAAGAAAAGACCTTAGTTATTTTGGAAGATTTGGAAAACAGGGGCGAGGATACAATATTCAATTTCTTCTAGATGAGCTCCGACAGATATTAGGAATTGACAGAGCCTGGAAGGCATGTCTGGTAGGTTTGGGGAGGCTTGGCAGAGCGATAATAAACTATCCTGGCTTTTCTCCTGAAGGATTTGAGATAGTTGCAGCCTTTGATAATGATATTGATCAATACAACTCTAGGTTGGGAACTATTTCGGTTCAGTCTATGGGGGAAATTGCCAGAACCGTCAAAGCCAAAGACATATCGATCGGAATAGTAGCTGTACCTTCAAATCAAGCCCAATCCGTGATAGACACTTTGGTTGAAAGCGGAATAAGCGGAATTTTAAATTATGCGCCTATAGCCCCGTTTGCACCAGCCAATGTGGTCATGAGAAATATCGATCCTGTTTTATCTTTGCAGTCTATGACCTTCTATATGAAGGGTGTTCAATAATTAATTGGAGCTAGAGTTATTGATTGCTATTGGCTAGAATTCTGACATGGTCCCCGGCAACCTCTAGAAAACCTCCATTAATTGTTATAACTGATTCTTGTCCATCTTTCCGCACCACAACATCTCCGGAGTTGAGAGCTGTAAGTAAAGAAGCGTGCCTGGGGAGTATCCCTAACTGGCCTTCCGCGCCTGGTGCTATAACTATATCAACGTCGTCAGAAAAAACAGTTTCTTCAGTTGTTACAACTTCTAATTTCACAGTACCACCTTTAAAACTATGAGGTTTCTGCCATTGATGCGCCCTTATCAACAGCTTCTTCAATTGTTCCTACCATATAGAAAGCCTGTTCAGGTAATTCGTCATGTACACCATCAAGAATTTCCTTGAAACCCTGTACCGTATCTCTTAGAGCAACATATTTACCTGCTTGTCCAGTGAAAACTTCTGCNACTGAGAAAGGCTGTGTCAGAAACCNTTGAATCTTTCTAGCNCTAGANACTATAGCTCGNTCTTCATCAGACAGTTCTTCAATTCCCAGTATCGCNATAATNTCCTGCAGCTCCTGATANCGTTGGAGAACCTGNCGGACACCAGTCGCCACATCNTAGTGTTCCTGCCCNACAATNGCAGGTTCTAAAATNTTAGANAATGACGTCAANGGATCCACGGCTGGGTATAATCCTTGGGAAGCAAGTGCTCTTTCTAGAGTCATCACTGCATCCAANTGGCCAAAAGTTGTGACGATGCCCGGGTCAGTGTAATCATCGGCTGGAACATAAACAGCTTGCACTGATGTAATAGAACCATTCTTTGAGGAAGTAATCCGTTCTTGGAGGGCACCCATCTCCGTTCCCAATGTAGGCTGGTACCCGACAGCAGAAGGCATTCTTCCTAAAAGTGCCGACACTTCCATCCCAGCGAGAATGTACCGGTAGATGTTGTCTACGAAAAGAAGAACATCTTGTCCTCTTTCCTCCTTGAAATATTCTGCCATCGTCAATCCGGTCTGTGCTACCCGGGCCCGGATTCCGGGAGGTTCGTTCATTTGTCCGAATACCAACACTGTCTGAGGTAATACTCCCGCTTCCTTCATCTCATTCCAAAGATCATTTCCTTCCCTCGACCGTTCGCCAACTCCGGCAAAAACTGACACCCCTTGATGCTCCGTTGCAATGTTGTTTATAAGCTCCTGAATAACAACAGTCTTCCCTACCCCAGCCCCGCCAAATGCTCCAATCTTCCCTCCTTTGGTAAANGGAGTCATCAAGTCCAATACTTTTATACCAGTCTCTAATACTTCGACTTCAGTAGCTTGGTCTTCAAAGGAGGGAGCTGGTCTNTGGATCGGCCATTTTTCTGATCCTTCGATTTCTCCCAACCCATCCAGGGTATCTCCAAGAGTATTGAATAGTCGGCCAAGAGTCGCGTCTCCCACCGGTACGGCAATTGCTTCACCGGTATCAACTGCGTCAGTACCTCTAATTAAACCTTCGGTCGGACCCAANGCTAAGCACCTTACCCAGTTGTTACCGATATGTTGTTCCACCTCGAGAACAAGTTGTTCATCCCCAATAGTGGTCTCCAAGGCGTTATACACCAGCGGCATACCATCCGGTGGAAATTCCACATCCACCACTGTCCCAATTACCTGTACTATCTTTCCCGTTGCCATTCTATACTCCTGAGCCTAAATAGCATTAAATTTTTTAGCTTTCAAGTGCGGCTACTCCTCCAACAATATCGAGGAGTTCTGTTGTAATTGTCTCTTGTCTTAGTTTATTCATTAGCAAGGTCAGATCTTCAACCATTTCGTTGGCATTATCAGTGGCCTGATTCATAGCTACCATTCTTGCTGACTGCTCGCTTGCATTNCCTTCGAGTACAGCATGATGTACCAAAGTTTCAACATACCTTGGAAGCAATCTTCCGAGAACTTCAGCCGCATTTGGTTCAAATATATATCCAACAGAATTGACTGAAACTTCACTCGGTATCACAGGAAGTAATGGTTCTATGACAGGTCTCTGAAGTGTTGTGTTTACGAAATGACCATAACTTATATGGAACGAATCCACCATTTCCTTTGAAAACGATTCCGTTATAGACCTTGCAATNGCAAGTGTGTCACCAGGGCTGGGTCTATCACCAATGCCGGTATATTCAGCGATTATTTCAAGGNCATTTCGNCTTGCAAAATCNAGACTTTTCTTTCCTACAGCTACTACTTTAACAGGGNTGCTTTGTAATTTGATAAAGCCACTAACAGATCTCAATATGTTAGCGTTTAGTCCACCGGTAAGGCCTCTGTCTGGGGCAATTATGGCAATCCCTGCATTTTTTATTGGGCGGCTTTCCAGCAAGGGTTGGTGGGATTCATCTTCATCCATCTGGGAAACCACATTGGAGACTATAGCAGCCATATTTTCCGCGTACGATCTACCTTGAGTGGCAGCGTCTTGGCTTCTTCTCAATTTCGAAGCGGCGATCATAGCCATTGCTTTAGTAATTTTCGCCGTATTTTCGACGCTTCTGATACGCCTAGCTATTTGTCTAACACTAGCCATTTAGTTAGCCAACCCACTTTTCTTAAATTCTTCTATGGCAGAATTCAGTGACGTNCGAGTATCATCACTCAGATCAGCCTCATCTGCGATAATTTTCAAAAGATCTCCATGGCTGGAACTCATATATGCATGGAGTGCTTCTTCCCANGCGGTAATGTCAGCTACTTCCACGTCATCCATATGNCCTTCGTTTAGAGCATACAAAATAACGACTTGCTGTTCCACCGGCAAAGGAACGTTTTGACCTTGCTTCAACACCTCAACACTTCTCTGCCCTCTTTCCAGTTGCCTGCGAGTCGATACGTCAAGATCGTCGGTCCCAAATTGAGCAAAAGTTACAAGTTCCCTGTATTGTGCTAGCTCAAGTCTCAGCTGACCTGCCACTGCTCTCATTGCCCTAGTTTGGGCTGCACTACCTACACGGGACACTGAAACTCCAACGTTGACAGCTGGCCGAATCCCAGAGTTAAACAACTCCGGCTCCAGATATATTTGTCCATCTGTAATGGATATGACATTAGTGGGAACATAGGCTGAAACGTCTCCAGCCTGGGTTTCAATTACTGGTAAGGCCGTTATCGATCCACCACCATGGGCGTCGTCCATCTTTGCAGCCCTTTCTAACAATCTACTATGAAGATAAAAAACATCCCCAGGATANGCTTCTCGACCAGGTGGCCGCCTCAGNAGTAANGACATCTGCCTATAGGCCCAAGCGTGTTTGGACAAGTCGTCATAGGCTATCANGACATCCTTACCTTGAGCCATGAAATATTCAGCCATGGCGCATCCTGTATATGGGGCTAAATATTGAGCCGGAGCAGAATCAGATGCGTTAGCTGCGACAACAATCGTGTGTTCCATTGCACCCTGTTGTTCCAGGATTCCGACTATCTGAGCAACCTTACCCACCTTCTGGCCAACGGCGACATAGACGCAAATCATGTTTCCACCCTTCTGGTTGATGATTGCGTCGGTACATATAGCTGTTTTACCTGTTGTACGGTCTCCAATAATCAACTCTCGTTGCCCACGTCCAATAGGTATCATTGCGTCCACAGCCTTGATGCCTGTCTGCACAGGGGTGTCAACAGACTTCCTTATCGCTACGTTAGGGGCNACAATTTCCACTTCCCTAGTCTCATCAGTGTCAACCGGACCTTTTCCATCAATTGCGTTACCTATCCCATCAACCACCCTCCCTAAAAGTGCTTCCCCAACGGGAACCTGCATTACTCTTCCAGTTCCCCTAACCTCGGTACCTTCGCTGATCGCTGATGGATCACCTAGAATCACGATACCAACACTGTCTTCCTCCAAGTTCAGAGCCATTCCAGCCACTCCTCCCTCGAATTCCACCAACTCGTTGTAGGCAACACCGGACAAACCATGTACTCGGGCAATACCATCTCCTACTTCTATCACCGTGCCTACGTCAACCATACCGAGATCGGTACCGAATCCCTCTATTTGTTTCTTTATTACCGATGCTATGTCCTGTCCTCTGACAGCCATATCACCCTCCGTTTTATGGGATTAACCCGCTTATTTTGTTTTTTGAACGTATTAACCTGAATTCAGGCGCCCCTAATGAGCTCTCTCCGCATATCTTCCAATTGAGTTTTAACACTGCCATCTAGCAATCTATCTCCTACTCTAGCTAGGTATCCCCCAAGTATGGACTCATCAACATAAGTTGTGACCGACAGTTTTTTTCCTACCATTTGAGTTAGTTTATCCACTATGNCTTTTTCTTGCTCTTCAGTGAGTTTAACCGCAGATATAATCTCTGCTCGTTCCATTCCTTTTTCTGAATCTACCAATTCCTGAAAAGCATCTGCAATACCGGAAAGGGAAGCTACAGAGTTCCGAGTAGCCAGCAAAGAAANCAAATTCAATGGCANGTCTGATATNGACTCAGAAAAGGCTTCTTTAATTATCTCTATTTTCTTTGCATTTTCGATTTTTGGNGAGTCTATAAACGCGATGAAATCGGGNTTTCTGGAGGAACTTGCCAGTACTTCTAGATCAGCAAGCCATCGATCTTGATCGCCGTTCTCTTCGGCAATCAAAAATAACGCTTGAGCATATCTTCTTGCTGACANAGCCATACCTAGTTATTCCTTGACNCTTNTTCGTTCAAAACGCCTTCTATGAGAGCACGGTGTCCTTCTTCATCAAGTGAAGTTTTCACGACCTTTTCTGCAGCTGTAATAGCCAAACCTGCAAACTCTTTACGAAGCTCCTCTATTGCGGCATCTCTCTCTCTCTGGATGTTGGATTCCGCCCTAGATCTCTCNGACTCTAGCTCCTCTTTTATTTTAGCCATCTCNTCTTCCCTAAACCTGTCGGCAGTCTCTCTTGCTTGAGTAACTAATTTTTGNCCTTCAGATCTGGCTTCNTGTAGTTGCTCTTGAATAGCTTCTTCTGATTTGGCTGCCTCTTCCCTTGCCTTTTCTGCAGCTTCCAATCCAGCTGTGATTTTTTCTGCTCTTTGATCCAACATAGCCACCAAAGGTTTATACAAAACCTTTGACAATATGACGAACAATATTACAAAACTGATAATCTGTGTTATCAGTCCTGGCAGATTTATTCCAAGATCTCCCATACCGAACTCCTATTTATGAAGTACTCGTCGGCACCCATATTCCAATGGTCATCAAGGTGCTAAATGAGACCCAACCTTTAGACGAATTTAATTATGATAGCAACAACTAGAGCATAAATAGCGATAGCTTCTGTGAACGCAATGGCCAGAATCATATTCTGTTGTATCTGAGCACCAGCTTCCGGGTTACGACCCAAAGCTTCCATGGCTTTCGAGGCAAGCATGCCAATACCGATTCCGGGACCGATAGCTCCAAGTCCGATCGCAAGACCGGCACCTACGTTCATTATGTCTCCTTCCATTTCAAACTCCTTAAATTTTGATTACGTTTTTATATTTTCACTGAAGCGGTATCAATTAACGTTTCAGTGATTATCTCCGTCATCATGACTTATGCTTGCCATGGATGCGAAAACCAGAGTAAGCATTGCGAACACAAAGGCTTGTATTAATCCAACGAACAATTCCAAACCTAGGAATGGAATTATTCCTATCAGTGGCAACAAGAATGCCATAGCCATGAGAAGAACCTCACCAGCAAATATATTGCCAAATAATCTAAAGGTAAAACTGATTACTCTTCCCAATTCGCTTATGAGTTCAAGGATACCGACAAAGAACCCAATTGGCCCTGATTTGAAGCTTATAAATTTTCCCGCATGGCCAAAAAATCCAAGAATACTAAATCCCCAAAAATGGACCATTGCCATTGCAATTAAGGCAATTGCTAAGGACATATTTAGATCCGTGTTAGCACTCCTCAAAAAAGGAACTAAGTGACCTGCCCTCTTTCCTTTACCCACATTGCCGCCCTTTTCTTCATATTGAGAAAATGTAAGCTCCTCTTCCAGAGACCCTGGTGATAAGGTCGCTACAGGTATAGATTTGTAATCTCGAAAGACGTGTAATTTGACCGCCCCCAAATGCGAGTCATGATCATCCCCATGTGCTTCATCTGATCCATGAACTTTTGTCTTACTTTCTTTTGACTCAAGGGTCGTCTGCATGAGAGCTGGATCGTGGTAGTCATGGGCGTCATGGTGATGTGCAATTTCTTCAGGTCCTGCAATGCGACCGACAGTACCGAAACCAGGCAAAATTCCCATCCAGTTTGCTGCAACTATAAAAATGAAAATCGTGAAAACTAGCGGGAAAAATCTTCTAGCCTTCTCTTTACCAGCTATCTGCTCACAAAGAGCAAGGAAAAATTCTATTATTACTTCAAATAGTGCTTGAAGCCTACCTGGTACATCCTTCAGGTTTCTTCTTATTATTAGGGAGATAATTATGAGCACTAACATGGCTAACCAAGTAGTAACCATTGTGTTCATCAAGTCCCATTTGCCAATTGGCGTATTAAAGCCGTCAGTTACTTTTTCTGCAGGAAGTTGAATTGCGGGCAAGGAAGATGCAAAAAAGCCGAACCCCAAAGTATTACCTAGGGCTCCACCCAATATGCTTATCGCGAGCACCGCAACGCATATTATCAATATAGCTAATGATCTGGGGTTACCCAGTATCTTTGACACTACTTTTGAAACTCCTAATCAATCTGATTCTGAGACATATCTAAGGACTGCCATCAGCATTCTTATCATACCGGCCAGAGCCAGCACAAGACCTACGGCAATTCCAGCGAGGGTGAGCATTGGGCTAAGTCCAAACCGGTCATCAGCCCATAGGCCCGCCCATGCACCAACTCCTATACAAATACCAACGTACCATCCAACCCCAACCAAGCGAACAATAGCCCCATATTTTTTGGCATTCATAAGGCCTCACATGAACGGTTGTTAACTTTATCACAATGCATTTCTTTGGGTCAAAAGTTCATTGTTTCAGGTTCTCAATCCTTGTTGCCTATATCTTCTAAATCTAGTGAATCAATAAAATCAGTGAAGGCCGAGAGACTCTCTAATTCTTCTTCATTCACCTGCTTTTGCTCAGGTTCTTCGGGGTCGGAACTTTCAGGTTCCACATCAAGAGATACTCCGGCTTTTTCTACCACTTCGTCTTCTGCATATATCGGAGCCTTAGAGCGAACAGCCAATGCGAGAGCATCACTTGGTCTTGCATCTATTTCAATTAGGGTACCGTTGGTATCAATTACAATCTTAGCGAAAAAAGTATCATTCTTAAGTTCTGACACAACGATACTGTGTATAGTTCCACCTAAATCTCCTATTACAGACCCAAGTAAATCATGTGTCATTGGCCTTTGAACTTCCACCTCCATTAGTTTGAACCTGATAGCTTCAACTTCAAATTGGCCAATAAATATAGGAAGGTACAAATCCGAGTCTTTGACTTTTAGCACAACCGCCCTTTGCTGGGTTTCTTGTCTCACACGAATACTTTCAATTTCGAGTTCCAGCAACTTGATTGGCCTCCTGGGTATCACGGTTTTATAGGGAAGAATCAAATCTTAAATACGGAAACCAAGCATGTCAACGAATAATTTAAATTTCCAAATTGGCGAGACTAATACTCATTACGCTTTCCTATGAGATCGAGTCCTCTTTTCCAA